>CAIKLQ010001007.1 GCA_903828255.1 uncultured Verrucomicrobiota bacterium | reverse complement strand
TAATCTGAGCTACCACGTCCCAACCGAGATTCGCGGTTACTGGCCGCGGTTGATCGCGAAGGCGCTGGCCGAAAACCTCGGGCCGATCCTGATTTTCGCCCCACGTCGGCAAGCCGCCGAGAGCATGGCCGCCGAGCTTGTGCGCCAACTGCCCACGCCCAATCCGCTGACCCTAAGCACCGAACAAAAGCAAATCGTTGGCGAACATCTCGCAAAACTGCTCAAGAGCCGCATCACCTACCATCACAGCGGCCTGAGCTACGCCACCCGCGCTGGCGTAATCGAACCGCTCGCCAAGGCCGGGCAATTGCGCGTGGTCGTGGCTACGATGGGATTGGCGGCCGGCATCAACTTCTCGCTCCGTAGCGTCGCGCTCGCCGGGGAATCCTACCGGCGCGACGGTATCGAGCAACCGCTGCGCTCGGATGAAATTCTGCAAATGTTCGGGCGCGCTGGCCGCCGCGGCCTGGACGAAACGGGCTATGTGCTCATCACTGGAAACGAAATCCGCCTGCGGGAAGCCTGCGCGAGCTATCTGTCGCGCACCGGGGCGATTGACTGGAGCGCGTTGCTCGGCCTCATGGCCACGGCGGCCGATCATGGTCGCGACCCGTTTACCGAAGCCGTCCGCGCCCAGGAACGGCTATTCACCACCAAGCCGATTTTTCTCGGCGTGGAAGAATCGTTGAAGCACCCGGAAACGCCGTGCGGCTTGAAGACCGACCCTGAGCGCGCCCGCCACGTCCACAAGCGCCAACGCGAGATGGGGAACAGTCGGGGTGAGTGGGAGACCTATCCCGCACTCGTGGCGAGGCAACTCAAGGAGATTTGGGTTTTGAACCACCCTTCCCAGGAACCGGCTAGTGGCACGGCGGTTCCGCCCGTGCGAACCGAACCGCACCGGCGAGACGCCCGTGCCCCTACCGCCGCGCCCGCCCCCGAGGAGCCTCTGGTTCCGGGGTTCAAACCGCGACATTCTTGTTCGGCGAATTCTCATCCTGACCCGCTGCCCCAGAAGAGGGAGGATTTTATTCAACCTCACGCGACAACGGGAGTCGGCGATGTCCCCAAGATCGCCGAGGCAACAGAAAACGCCGGACAGCTTTTCCCTCTCCCCGGGGGAAAGGATCAGGGTGAGGGCGAGCGTGAAACCCAAATCAAGTTCCGCTCGGTTCTCTCCGAGCAGGTCGCTTTGGAGAAGGTCGGTCAAGGGATGCTTGTCTTGCTGGAAGAACCGGGGGGCCAAAAAATCTACGGCCGCGCCTCAACCGTAGCGGACAAGCTTGGCGAGGACCGCGTCATCATCGCCAAGTGGGTGCGCCGTTTGACCAACTGGAACGGTCGCCAGGTTGACCTGTCGGCGTGGCGGGAACAAATCGCCCCGCTCGTCGAGGCGAAACTCGCCGCGCAGAAAACGCCCGTGGTGCGGTTCGTGAACCAGGCGCAGCGCATTCTGGCCTACACCAGCCTCGCCGAACTCACCCTGCGCGTTCCGGTGGACAAGTATGGCGTGGCCCTCTGGCGGCCAGTGGAGCGCGAGGTTTCGTCCTACGATTGCGCGCAATGTTCCCTTGTCGAAACCTGCAAACTACTGCCCTCCGCCACCGGCACGGCATTGCTCTGGCGGCGGCTCAAGCTCGTGGATGCGCAGGGCCGTCCCACTTTGCGCGGGCGCATCGTCAGTTTCTTTTCTCAAGGCGTCGGACTGGCCGTTGCCGCCGCACTGGAGGAGGCGAGTTACCCATTGGATGAATTGATTTACGACTTGGCAAACCTGGACGGCGGATTCCGTTTCTGCGGCGAGGAAAATCGCTGGGCCGGACGGCTGGCGATCGCCTGTCACGAAAAGTATGGACTGCAAAGCCTTCCCGGCTACCTCGAAAACGGCGTGCCGCCGAAATACGGCGCCGGTGCGGAAGCGGTCGTGCAGTCCGTCCATCGCAATCCGCTCGCCAAGCAGGCGTGGATCACGGACTTACTTGGCCCCGGCGATATTGATCGCGTTATCATCGAATGGCGCAGCTTGCTTAGACAAATCTCCCACGCGCCCGAACTCGACTGGCCGCGCTGGCGCACCTTGCAGGCGATGGCGAAAACGATTTTGGACGAAACGGAATCGCCGACGCTCACCACTTTGCCGCCGCTGGAGTATCACCAAACGCGGCGCGTGGAACACCAACTGACACTGCGGCGGCATTGACGCGGCCGGGAGTAATAAAAACGCCCGCAGCTTTGGGCTGTGGGCGCGCGGAGGAATTCGCGGTTACTTCGGCGGAAGCGGTTGTTGCGGGCCGCGGGAGATTTGCGGGAGCGCGAACGGCGGCGGCAGTTTGCCGCCATCGCGGTCGTAATTTTCGATCAACTCCCGGCGTTGCACCTCGATATTCTTGCGCGCAAACTCCCGATTCGGGTCGCCAGTCCCGCCAGTCCTGGGAGCAAACTGACCGCGCTCCGGTCCGCCTTCACGGACCCCTTCACCGCCCGATTCATGCGGGCGAGCGTAACGGGTGAGCGTTGAAGCGGCGAGCGATTTCCAGCTTACATCGGAGCGGCGGCGTCACTCGCGGAGCTTGGAATCAATGATGATCGTCACCGGGCTGTCGTTGACCAAGCTCACGTCCATCTGGGCGCCGAATTCGCCGGTCGCAATCGGTTTGCCGAAGTCCTGCGTCAGCCGCGCGATGAATTTTTCGTAGAGCGGAATGGCGACCTCCGGCCGGGCCGAGCGAATGTACGACGGGCGGTTGCCCTTTTTCGTGCTGGCGAAAAGCGTGAACTGGCTGACGAGCAAAATGTCACCGCCAATTTCCGGCACCGAACGGTTCATTACGCCGGTGTCGTCACTGAAAATTCGCAGCCGGGTGATCTTGCCGCTCAACCACTCGATGTCTTCAGCCGTGTCCGGGTCCTCGACGGCGAGCAAGACGAGCAGCCCCTTCTGAATTGAGCCGGTCACGCGGCCCGCGACGGTAACTCGCGCTTCCGCGACGCGTTGAATCACGGCCCGCATCGCTGCCGGGGGTTAATGAGGCTTTGGCAGACAACCGAGTTTCGCCAGGGCGAGCACGTAAACCACGAAGCCAGCGACCAAAAACCACAGACTGCCTTTCACGGCCAGCAAGAGGCCCCAGCCCAGCGCCACCCCGATACATAGATAAACCGCAATCGCGGCGAGGAATTTCATGGCGCGGAGAATAGCCGATGCGCTTTCCAAATCAAGTTGTGTCCCTGGCGGTGCGGCCATTCTCATTTTGGCGGAGCGCGGCTGGTCGCGGCGCCCTCGGCGCGAGAAACCGAAACCGGGCCGTCCGGCTGGTGCTTTCGCGCTGGCGACGAGGCTCCGCCGCCACCATTTGCGACGGGGGCGGCGCAGCTACCGAACCGGTCGTTGATCTGGCTCAGCCCGCGCCACGCGGCGAAAGTTGGGCGAGCTCTTTTTGGACGGCGCGAAAAATCCGGCCAAGCCCCACCCGGATCGGCCTTGCCGGATGGCGCGGCGATGCCGGAGCGCCAACCCGGATAGGGATCGTTTCGTTAATCCTTCTCAAAGCACCCCTGCGTCGCCATGATTCCAACCATGCATTCGAGATACTTTCAAAACTCCATAGCCGCCGACGTGACTCGGCGCAAACCTGCTGAAGCTGAGCGCGGACTCCCATCCGCGGCCACGGTTCGGAAAGCTGCGCTCCCGACAAAGCGTTCTCTTCCTTTGTTGATCGCAACGATCTTGGCGATCGGGTTTGCATCGCGGTTGCTTTCGCCCGCCGAACCGGAGGCGAGCCCCGTTGCCATCGGCACGCGGATGGAGTTGTTTGTGGATGATTGGCTGATTGACACCGCCCGCTCTCGCGGGGGAATTTCGCTTCAACTGCAACCGCCGGTGAAGCGCGAGGTCGTTCTGGTGACTGACAAACCGTGGGAAGGACCGGACAGCGCCTACTTCACCGTGTTTCAAGACGGCCCGCTGGTGCGGCTTTATTATCGCGGCCTGGTACCCGGCGGCGCGGACACCTCCACCGGCCAGGTCACCTGTTACGCGGAGAGCACGGATGGGATTCATTTCACCCGCCCCAACTTGGGCTTGGTTGAGTTCCAAGGCTCGAAGGAGAACAACATCATTCATCGGGGCCAGGAGTCGCACAACTTCGCGCCGTTCCGCGACGGAAATCCCGCCGCCAAACCAGAAGAGCGATACAAGGCGCTCGCGGGCATTCTGAGCAAACTCTATGCTTTCGTCTCGTCCGACGGCATCCACTGGCAAAAGCTGCAAGCCGAACCGGTTATGACCAAGGGCGACTTTGATTCGCTCAATCTCTCCTTCTGGGATGAGCGGACGCAGAGCTATCGCTGCTTCTCGCGCTACGGCGACGGCGGCGTGCGTTCCGTTCAGAGTTGCACTTCCACGGATTTCATTCACTGGATTGATCCGACGCCGAATCGCTATCCCAAGACCGCGCCCAAGGAACACTTCTATACCAACGGCACGCGGCCTTGTCCCGGAGCGCCGCACCTGTATCTCTCATTTCCCAAGCGCTTCGTGCCAGAGCGCAAGAAGTTTGCCGACTATCACGAGCTGGGCGTCTCCGATGCCCTGTTCCTCAGCAGCCGTGATGGCGTGAACTGGGATCGCACCTTCCTGGAAGCTTGGGTGCGTCCCGGCCTGGACAAACGGAACTGGACGCAACGCAGCAACATGCCCGCCTGGGGCATCGTGCAACTCGATCCCAACGAGTTCTCGATGTACATCACCGAGCACTACGAATGGCCGGATCACCGCCTGCGCCGCATCACGGTCCGGCGGCACGGCTTTGCCTCGGTCCACGCCGGCGCGGCGGGTGGCGAGTTCACGACCCGGGCGCTGACGTTTACCGGCAAGAATCTGATTCTGAATTACGCAACTTCAGCCGCCGGCTCCATTCAGGTGGAAGTGCAGGACGAGCAAGGCAAACCGATCGGAGGCCGGTCGCTGGCCGATATGCCGCCACTCTTCGGCGATGAACTGGACGCCGTGATCACTTGGAAATCCGGCAGCGATTTATCCAGCCTCATCGGCAAGCCCGTGCGTTTCCGGTTCGTGCTCAAAGACGCCGATATCTTTGCGCTGCGAACGGGAACTGAATAGTCGTCCGGAAGGTTGGAAATCTTGGCGGCGATTGCGCTAAACCTCTTTGGCGGAAGCCACCTAGTTGTAGCCCTCAGCTTGAAGCCCTCAGCTTGAAGCCCGACGGCCTAGAAGTGCGCCTAGCCGCATTGAGTTTTCTTCCGCTGAATTTCGGGGCTCTTCAACCACTCCGTTGTCCCTTTGGTTTCGCGTCCCAGACCCCAAACCGAAGTCTGCAAAATCGCTGGCAGGGGGCAGTCAGATGGAAGCGCTGGAGGGTGGCGGGAGTTGTGGCAGGAGCTTGCGCCACAGCTTCGAGCCGAGCCCGCCCAGCGCGGCGAGGAAGTAAAACGGATCCACGAGGCAATCCCAGTAGTTGCCCGATTCAGGCACCCGCAAGCCCCACGCCAGCACCGCCATGAATAGCACGATCCCAAAGCGATTGCGCCGCCAAAGCAAAATCACCGCCCCCACTCCTACCCCGACAAACAGCGGTCCAAAGTGCCAGCCGAAACTGTAGGGATCCACCGGCCCCAAGCCCAGGGCCAGCGGATACAGCGTCACTCCCGCCAGCGCGCCGAAAACACCCGCCGCCTGCTCGTCCGCAGGCCGGAGCAGTTCGACGCTAAAAAACTTTTGGGCCACGTTCGCCACCAGCAACGCCAACAGCGGGATGCTCCAATGATCTACCACGCCCGCCACCCAGCGCGCGAGCGGCAGCCCTTGGAGCGGTAGAACGACAACCCCCACCGCAATCGCCGTCAGTCCCGCAAACCAAGTCCAGCCTTGCGCTCGCCGGCGGAGTCGGCGGGCCAGCGCCTGAAACAGCAGCAGCAAAATCAGGGCGGGCGCCGCGAACGAAACTAGGATCGCTGGAAGCGAGGAATTCATGGGTGCAACCGCCGATGACCCGGAGTGCCGCGCATCGTCCTGGCGCGTTTCTGCGTTTGTATTCCAATTGGCCGGGGCAGGGCTCGGCGCTCCTATCAGATCCAGCGGCGCGAGGCGTGAGTTCTCACTGGCCGGGGAATTTTTTCCCGCTTGCGCCCCGAGCCACGCGAGGTTGCAGGTGACATGTTTGATGCCGCGGCGCTTCCAAGTGTAGGTCAGATGCACCAAGCCATCGCTAGTTTGCAACAGGAAGGGATAGGAAAACTCCGCGCCCGCTTCTTCAGCGATGGTGCCCGCGCGCCGCCAGGTCGCCGCCTGGTCGGCGGAGACGGCCAAGCGCAAAATGTGACGACCGGAAGCGGTGTCGTTGAAGGCCAGCAGGAAGCGACCATCGGCGAGCCGCAAGGCGTCCAAACCGGAATCCGAGTTGGGCAGTTCGATGGGCTGGGGCGCGGTCCAGTGTCGTCCCCCGTCGGAAGTCTTGGCCACTTGAATCCGGCGCTCGGCATTGGCCGTCCGACAAAACAGCAGCGCCTGTTGTTCATCGAGCGGCGTCAGCGCCGCCTGGAATGCCTGCCGGCCACCGAAGGCCCGGGTCTTGACCACCTCCATCCCCGAGTCATGGTGCAGGCGCAACCAAAGCAGCTCCGGGAATTTGCCGAGCAACTCGTGGTAAATAGGCACCACCCAGCCGCCGCCACCGAGCGGAACGGGACCGTTTTTCACCAGTTCGCTCACATTGAAAAACGGACTTAGCCCCAGGCGCCGACTGGGCGCCCAAGTCCGCCCGCCATCGTCGGTGTGTTTAAGGTTCAACGAACTGGCCGACCAGCCGCCGATTCCAACCGAGACATAGAGCAAATAAATTCGTCCGTCCCCGGCGCTGAACAACATCGGGTTGCCCACTTTCTTCACGTAACGAAAAGTTTCCGCGGCGGCGGACTCCCGCGTGACCACTTGCTGCGGGTGCGACCATCCGCCGTTGGTGCCGGAAGGGCGCGTCGCGAAGTAGATCGCCACATCGCGCGCGCCTTCGCGCGTGCCCGCATACCACGCTGCCGCCAGGCCGCCCTCCGACAGTTCGCACACGGACGAGACGTGCGCGGAATTCTCCTTGGGCTGGGGATCAATGAACTCCTCGTGCAAGAATGGGGCCGCGTTGGAAGCAGTAAGCGAGACCGGAGATACCGCAAATTTCGCCGGCGGGACTGCCGCCCCGTGCCAGCCATCGCGCAGCCCCATGGCGACATAGATCCAAACCGTCAGCGCGATCCCAATCCCAGCCGCCCGGTTCGCCTTCATAGTGCAACAGCCATTGTCACCCGAGAGTAAGCTGCCCCCGCGCCGGATTGCGAGGCCCGTAGTCGCAACTGGGCTTGCGGTAGCCACTGCCGGAGACAGCACCTATCGGCGACTTGGAGCGCCTGACGAAAAGAGTCCCGGGCAGCTTGGGCCGCCGGATGCCGCGGCTCGGGTAAGTGCCGGGCAACCATTTCATCCCGGCGACCAGATACGGCTGAGGCGTTTCGCCGGGTAGGTGAGTTAGGGGAAAATGATTCGACCCGAGGATCCAGGCAGGAACCTGCCAAACTATCTTGGCACAAGCTTCGCCCAGCATTGCGCCGCAGCGCCGGCGAACCACGGCGGCGTGGAAGATCGGCGCGCGTCGGGCGCCGCGCTTTCTGCCGTTTGTCACGCTGATGCTCACAGCAGAAGCGGCTGGGGAGCCGCCCTGGGATATTCGACTCGGGGTTTGCGGGCCATGCCGGGAGAGTGCCCCGCACCACCGCACCTGTCAATCTCCAGAACCGGACCTCCTTCTAATCACCCCTTTTCGTCGCCCCCCGTGGCAGGGGGCGATAGGAAGTGGCGGTCAACGGGCGGCTTAACCTTAATCGGCGCCGCCTGCGGTTTAGAAAAGGATTAAGAGTAAGACTCCAGGGCGTGACCGCCACTTCCGCTCCCCCCCCCCCTGTGGAATGAGAGCTTGCGGAGTTCGCCATAACCGTGGCATTGTTTTTCCCAATCCGTCGGACATGAACATCAACTTTCAGCGTGCTGCAGACCGGTTCGCAGGCGTGCCTATTTGCGCGCTATTTTCCCTGCTGCACCGCTTTCACCGGCCCAAGCCACTGACCGCGCCGCCGCGTCGGGTGCTGGTCATCCTGCTTTCCGAAATGGGCAGTCTCGTGCTCGGGCAGGCCATGTTCAAGCAGTTGCAGCAGCAGTATCCCGACGCCACGATCCACGTCCTGCTCTTCGCCCGCAGCCGTGAAGTGCTCGACCTGCTCGGGGTAATTTCCAAGGAAAACGTGTTGACGGTGAACGACCGGTCCTTGAGCCAGTTCGTCGTGGATTGCTTCCGCGTCTTGCGAACCATGCGCGCGCTCAAGTTCGAGGTCGCGATTGATTGCGAATTGTTCGCGCGCAGCAGCAGCATTTTCTCGTATCTGTCGGGCGCACGGGTGCGCGTGGGATTTCACCGGCACACGCAGGAGGGGCTCTATCGCGGCTCGTTCCTCAATCGCCCGGTGCTTTACAATCCCTACAAGCACATCGCGCAACAATACCTCGCCCTCGTCGCGGCCATCGAATCCCGGACCGTGCCGGTCGGCAAGGAGTCGGTGATCCCGCGCCCCGGACCGCCGCCGCTGCTACAATTTCCCGAGCTGGAATTGCAACAAGTCGCCGCGCAGTTGCACGCGGACTTTCCCGCGCTCAAGGACAAGTCTCTGGTCTTGGTTTATCCGAGCGGCGGGTTGCTGCCGATTCGCGCCTGGCCGCCGGAACACTACCGCCGCCTCTGTGCGGAACTGCTGCGCGCCGGCCACGCGGTGGGAATCATCGGCCTCCCGGAAGACAAACCGCTCGGCCAAGACCTCACGGCGCATTGCCAGAGTCCGCAGTGTGTTGATCTGACAGGCTACACCAAGTCCATCCGGCATTTGCTTGCGCTCTTCCACCGGGCGGCGTTGCTCATCACCAACGACGGTGGCCCGGGCCAGTTCGCGGCCATCACCCCGATTCCAACCCTCATCCTATATGGTCCGGAAACGCCGGCGCTATATGGTTCGCTGGCGAAGCATGTTTTCTGTTTCCATCTGCCGCTACCCTGTTCGCCGTGCCTGACGGCCTACAACCACCGGCGGTCGCCCTGCGACGGCGACAACCAATGTCTCAAGCAGATCCTACCCGCGCAGGTGCTGGCCAAGGCACTCGAGATGGTCAAATTGAAGGACTCATGTCCGAGCTAGTTGCAACTGATTCCACCAAGTCACGCAGACTCCTAATTTGGTACGGACTGGCTATCGCCCTCGCGGTATTTACCTATTTCTACGGCCTGGGCAGCGATCATATTCCTAAGAATGGCGATGAACTTCCCTACGCGCACATCACGCGAGTGACTGCGGCCAGCGGCCACTTGCTGCCGCTCCAGTCCGAGTTGGAAGGGATGCGGAACACCAAACCGCCGCTGTTGTTTTGGCAGGGCATCGCGTCCACGGACTGGGGCAGGAACTGGACCCTGTGGCACCTCCGCTACCCGAGCGTCATTTATACTCTACTTACGGCGGGCCTGGTTTTTCTGCTGGGATGGAAATTGTCCCGGCAACTGGAAACCGGCCTCCTCGCGCTGCTGATCTTTCTCGCCTTCTTTAGCACCTATCGCTATGGGCGGCCGTTCCTAACCGATGCGCCCCTCGTTTTCTGGCTCTCGGTGCCACTCTGCACGATGCTCTATTGGCGCCCCGCGATGTTCGCATCGCGCCTGTTCGCGCCGCTGCTACTGGGCTTGGTCATCGGCGTCGGCTTGCTCTACAAATCGTTCGCGCTGTTGTTGCCAGTGGTACTCTGCCTCTCGTGGTGGTATCTCCGTGAGCGCAATTACCGGCTGAGAACCTTTCTCACGCGCGACGCCTGGAAAATTGCGGTTATAGGAGTCCTTTCGCTGGCCGTCTTCGGGTTGTGGTTTGTGCTCGATCCGAATTCGCAGACCATCTTCCGGGAATTTGTGCTCAAAGAAAACGCCGGGAAATTTGGTTCGCAAGGCGGAGGCTACCTGCGGAATTTTTTGTGGGGCGATTCGAGCATCTGGCGGTTGGTCGTGTCCTATCCGCTGAACGCAGGGTTACTGAGCTTTCCCGTCAT
Organism: uncultured Verrucomicrobiota bacterium; assembly: GCA_903828255.1. Classification (GTDB taxonomy): domain Bacteria; phylum Verrucomicrobiota; class Verrucomicrobiia; order Limisphaerales; family JADLHS01; genus CAIKLQ01. Next base: position 24,216 of record CAIKLQ010001007.1, on the reverse strand, counting down.
CGCACTGTTTTTCGTTAGTTTCAACCGCCGCGCCGAATTGAGCGACGGGGAAAAGTTGCTGTGGATTTGGGGCAGCACCTTGTTCGTGGCGTTTGCGCTGCCGAGCCAGCGCGACGAGCGCTACTTGTTGCCCGCGATGCCTGCGCTGGCCGTGCTATGCGCGCTGAATTGGGAGCGGATCAGTCGTTGGGTATTCAATGCCAGCCTTATCACGGCGGGTGTTTTGGTGGCCGTGGCGGCGTATTTGTCGTGGCGCTTGCAGCAAGGGGTAGGCACCCAGATATATGCGCCGGCCTATTGGTTACTGTTGCTCGGCACCGGTCTGTTGGTGGTCCTCGGGCTAGGGATGCCCAAATGTACCCGGGCAGTCGTCAATGTGGCAGCCATTCTGGTGCTGCTTTGTTTTGCCGCTTTCATGCGACCGCTCGACGGGCCACTGGGCACTTACAGTGCGGCGGTTCAACAGTTCGCGAAAGGTCGGGAGGTCTGGGTGCCGATCAACTTCAACTCCAAGGAGGAAGGCTATCGGTTCTTTCTGCCCGGGGCCAGCATTCACCCTTACAATTCCGACCTGAACCTGCCCCTTGCCGATCTGAGCCACCGCTATCCGCTGTTCGTGATGCGCCAGCCCATGACTGCGAGCCCCACTAACTCCTATGGCAGTAAAGTCATTGGCCAACGCGTGGACCTCGGCAGCCGCCACACGTCCAGCCAGATCGTGCAAATAATCCAAGGAAAAGTTTTTGAATACCTGTTCCTCAAGGAACTGTTGATCGAAGCGCCGGGGGCTGGGACCAACGGCCTGGCCGAACCCGGTAGCACGGTTCAACACTGAGCCGACTCCCTAGCCGGGATAATTCAGACTCCGCACGAAACCGCAGACCGAGTGGAGCGCCGGTCTCAGAGCTCCTGACCCCGGGAATCTGGCGGAGCCGCCCGGGGAGGTCCCCGGACCTACCAGACCGCGTCCGACGTTGGAGGTCGGGTACCGTGAACCGGCCTCCCTAGTCCAACCCATTTCCCGATGAGTCGAACAGCCCCACTGCGGGTAGGGAGTTCTGCTCCTGCTCCTGACCCGGGTTTGCAATCTCAACTGGACTGTGTCCTCCAGCTAAGGTTGCGAGGAGCGAGCTACCCTGGGGCCACCCGGCCCACGCTCCGCAACCCCAGCGGGGTTGCAGCGCGTTCCGTGGTTCTGTCAGCATCCAGCGGCGCTTCCAAGACCTCGGCGTTGAATCACTCTACCCCCCGAACCTCCGTCCTGCGCAGCGCTTGGGTTCAAGGGGTCATAGCGCGAGCGTCTGGTTCGGCGAATTCTCACCCTGCGCGGCAGGAGTGGGGTCAGAACGAGTAGGGGTCGTTCCGAGCCTTTAGCTCTACTTCCGAAGTTGAACCCGGGCGCACCCCGCGCTGGCGTGCGGTTCTACAAGCTTTCGCCCAAGTCAGCGCGCCGCCGCCGCTCACAACGGCATGAAATACAGCACCTGGACCATTTCCGCCGTGGCCAGCGTGCCGAGAACGCCTGAGACAATCCACAGCGGTTTCTTTTTCACGATCAAGCACACACCGCCCAGCGCAATGGCCACTTGAAAGATCGTGATGGCCATGCCCATCTTCTTGGAATGTTCCGCAGCGTTCGCGGCCGTCTTCCGCGCGACGTCGCGGGACACTTCAAACTGCTTCGCGCCGGCCATGATCTCGGCCTTCTCGCGCTCGTACTTTTCCACCTTTGCCTTCAACTTCTCCACTTGGCCGGCGTTGGGGGTGGCGGCGGCATTGGCTTGGTCCAGTTGAATCTCGTAAAGGTTCTGTTTGATGGATTTGGCCTGGTAAAACGACCACTGATCGGACGCCCCCGCCTGACTAAAGGTCGCCTCGTTCATTTCCTTGAGCGTGCGGGTGGTGAAGCCACCACCCTTGAGCGTGGCTAAGCCGGCGAGCACCGCGATGCACACCAGCGAGAGTGAGACGTATTTGGTCCAGCCTTCGCGCTTTTCCTTTTCCTTCTGGGCGGTGCGATCCGCTTTCAATTCCGCCACCAGTTGCTTCAATTCATCTAGGTCGTGTGTTTGCATGTTTCGTGATTCAAGAATGTCTTTCCTGGGAGAGACCATTACCGTCTCATCGGGCCAAGAGCCGCGCAGATTGTGGAAAGAGGTTCGGGATGTCGAGTGCGATCTCGGCAGGTAGTGAAGCCGCGGGGGGGGGCAAAAGCAGCTTAGGGTTGGAGTGGCACCGTCCTGGGCGCAGTTCTCAGGGCGTTGCCTTGGGATGGTATGAAGCCGCGCCGTTGGCGCTTCTGACGTGCGTGGCGTCTATTGCCGTGCCGTAGGTGCTCTCGGTTTGGGCGTCGGGTATCTTCATAGCAGCGCCTTGAGGTTGTCGGTGTTGGAGAGGAAGGTGTTCTTGATGACGCCACCACGCCCGTCGGACTTGCCCCACTAGCGCCATCGAGAGGCGTTGTATCCGAGTCCGGTGTTTCGGGCGGCGCAGGATCGGTGGGGTGGGAGGGTGCCGGGGCGCAATCTCCGGCATCCGCCCCGATTGCTGCGTTCGCGGCTTCGCCGCACGGCGCTATTTTTGCGCCGCGCCACTCTTGAAGTTCGCCGCGCCGGATTTGCCCATCGCTTCGAGATAGGCAATCAGGTCCAGGATCTCTTCCTGGGTGAAGTTGTTCAGCACGCCCGTGGGCATTGGAGAAACTTTCGAGCCTTCGCGTTTCATTATGTCCGCGACGCGGACTTCGACGGTGGTTTCTGGTGCGAGCATGTTCGGCAAGACGATGAGGCGCTCAATGTTTTCACCCGTGACTCGCCCGGTGACGTCGTCGCCATCCTTCTTCACGATGACGGTGTTTTGGTATTGGTCGGAGACGACTTTCGAGGGCTCGATCAGCGATTCCAGAATGACTTGCCGGGTGTATTTGCTGGCGACGGCGGTCAACTCCGGGCCGACCGAGCCACCCTCATTCCCCATGCGATGACACGCAATGCACTGGCCGTCGTTAAAGGCCGCCTTGCCACTCTCGAAGGAGCGACCGCTGGCAGCTTGATCAAGGGAGGCGGCGAGATCGGCGACGGTCCAGTCCTTGACAAACTTCCGCTCGCGCGACGGCTTCCACGCTGGAGCGTCAATGTTCTCCTCGATCAACGGGCGGAGGGCGCTGCGCTCGGCACTGGTGAGCTTGGCGATCGCGTCCTTACGGATGTTGATGATGAATTTCGTGAAGCTCGCTCCATCCGAGTAGTCGCGGTCCACATCCTTGAACCACTGCACCAGTTCTGGCGGATGGGCGCGGCTGACGTGAGCCTGGCTGGAGGCAACAGTGCTGGGGGTAGCGGTATCATCTTTGCCGCTCTGGCGGATTTTGGTGAACCAGTCGAAGTACTTCTGGCGTTGTTCCAGCGTCCAGCCGGTCTTCAGATTGCGGAGTTGAAAGATGTAATGGATCTGCTCCTCCTGGGTCTTGGCCTTGTCGAGCAAGTCGAGCGTCTTGGCGGCGACGCCGGGGGCTTCGAGATAAACGAGCAGTATCGCCAGTTCGCGATTAAGGCGATCGCTGGTCGAGGGATAACGCGCGTCGAGTTTCTGAATCGCGAGTTGGACGAGCGCCGGTTCGGGCCGGCCCTGACGCGCGAAACTCACCGCGATGACGCGGAGCTTGGCGAGTTGCTGTTCCTCCGGGAGCGAGGCGAGGGGAAACTTGCCGAGCGCCATGAGCAAATCCTTTTGGGTGTCCTGTCCGCCGCAACGAGCGAGCGCCAGCAGCGCGGCGAGGGCGGCTTCGGGGTTCTTCTCATTCACGGCGCGGCTCTGCCAAAGGGCGACGTCCTGGCTTTCGATCGCGATGCGCGCGGCATTGCGGATGAAGCGATCGGGGCTGTTCAAGTGCGGCCAGGCGATGTCAATGGCAGCGGGGTTTTTCTTTCCGTGAAAAGCTTCGAGCTGATGACGCAGCGCACGGGCCTTGGCAGCGGCCTTCTCGGTCTTGGAATTTGGATTCTGGGTTTTGGATTTGGCTGCGGCAGGTTCGCCGCCGACATAGGTGACGCGATAGAGGCCGGTCTGCGTGCCGCGGCCGCCGGTGGTAAAATACATCGCGCCATCACGACCAAATTCAATGTCCGTCACGTTCAGTGCCTTGCCTTTGACTAGGACCTCGGAGTGACCGGTGTAGCTCGCGCCGTTCGGTTCGAGATGCGTTGCGAAGATGCGACCGTATGCCCAGTCGAGCGCGTAAAGGGCTTTGCGATACTTCTCCGGGAAATTGCTTTTCGTGCCGAACTTCATGCCGGTGGGCGAGCCGAGGCCGATATTATCCGCAGGCGGCAGGCTGTCCGCGTAGTACTCCGGCCATTTCCCGGAGCCGGAACGCCAGCCGTATTCGCCGCCAACGACACAGTGAATAATCCGCGTCGGCCGATACCACGGCGTGCCCCAATCCCATTCCATGTCGCTATCGAAGGTGAAGATTTCGCCCTGCGCGTTGAAATCAAAATCGTAACTGTTGCGGAAGCCGGCGAGAATGAGTTCCCACTCACGGCCCTCCGGGTCGGTGCGCAAGATGTGGCCGCCGGGCGCGAGAATGCCGACCGCGTGGCCGTTCGCGTCCCACTGGCGCGGCAACAATTGGTCCTCCTGAAAATTGCGATGGGGCGAATTCGTCTTAATGTCCGGCGGAACCTTCGTGTGGTTGCCATTCATCACGTAGATCATCCCGTCCGGCCCGGCGACGACGCCGTGGTAGCCGTGCTCGCCTTCGCCGGCGAATTTCTTCAGGAAGGTCACTTCATCGGCATCGAAACGGTCGTTATGATTCTTGTCCACGAGACGGTAAAGCCCCGTGCCGTTCGGGCCGTGGCCGTTCATGTAGAGGCTGTCGTGCGCGTAGCAAAGGCCCATCGCCTGATGCACCGGCGCAGGGATAGGCTCGATCCTGGCGACTTCGCCTTGCTTGGTGAGCGTGATGCGGAGGAGCGGTTGCTTGTCGTTTTGCGGCGAGACGATCAGGCGGCCCTTGGCATCGGTGGTCATGCAAATCCATGAGCCTTCATCCGCAGTCGCGGAATGGAGCAACTGCACCTTGAAGCCCGGCAGCACCGTGAGTTGCGCCGCGGGCGTGGCGGAAGTGGGCTTGGCTTCCGCGGCGGCGAGCGCGGGAACGATGGCAAGCAGCGCCAGTAAACTGGCAAACTGAGCGGGACGTTTGGACATAATCATTGCGTTTAAGTGATTCGGGTGACGAATTTCGGGCAAACCTTAGAGCGGCGCGGATGCGAAGCAAGGCGTTTCTCGGGAAGGGGGTAGTTGAGGAGGTTCGGTCGGGGCGAAGCAGCACCACGCTGCGGACAAATGCCGCTGCCCTTGCCTGCCCTCCGATTTTAGTGAGGTGACCAACCGGGACGACACTTGTGCCCGAGATTATCGAGCACCGTCTCCAAATCTTTTTCATCGGTCGTTCCGTCCAAGTTAAAGTCGAAGACGCTCGGATGCCCCCAGTTGTCTTGGACTCCTTTGACGTCTTCTCCGTTGACCACCTTGTCCAGATTTCCATCGCCAGGACAAACCGGCTCCGAACGCGATATTCCGTCGAGGACCGCGCTCAACTCGGCGAAGCTGGCCTGTTGCTCCGGAGTGAGGAACGGGTGGCTCAAAAGGTCGCCCACGGAATTGTCCAAACCGAGCGGGTTCAACAAAGTGGGCCGCAGGTCGTAAAACTCGTATGGGTTCAGGTCGGCATCGCAAGAAGCGCGTTCCGACTTGACCAGCTTGTAGCGGTCGTTACGCACGGCCCAAACCGCATTCGGCTGAACGATCATACCGGGATAGACGTTGGAGCGCACTTCACAGCAAGTGGCATACGTTCCGGTGGGATTGCTGGCAGTCGGACCAAACCACTCGCCCCCATGTCCAAGGCAAAGTTCCTCGGTGTCGAACAAGAGATCGTTGCCGATCTTCGCCCCCCCAACGCTGAATACGGAAGGCCAGGTCTGGACCGACGGCGGCTTCCCGCTTCCGAGTTCCGTGTAATTGTATTTCCGGAGCGAATCTTGTCCGGGGTTCGTCAGGTAGGGGAGCAAGGGCACGCAATCCAGAATGTGAGATTTGGGGACTGCGGCCCGGACATTGATCCCGGCGATCTCGCCAAACAGAGCGAACAAATCAACCGCGTTGACCATGTTGGTCACGGTGCGGCCCGGTTGGCGCACCAGGGGGCCGGAAATGATCAACGGCGTGGTGACGCCGGTCTGGTAGGGGGACGCTTTCGAACGGAGGGGGTTGTAAGGGAAATTCACGCTGGAGAGATAGGTGCCGTTGTCGCCCACCACGACGATCATGGTGTCCGTGGCTTCCGGCCGGTAATCCAGTTGGCCGTTGGGCAAGCGCCGCGCGAGCCCCGCGCCGACGAGCAGGCGGCCGATTTCTTGATCCATCGCATAGAGCATCAGGTCGCTGACGATTTTAATCTGTGCGGCAGTGGTGTTGCCCTCGGGGATGGCTGCGGGCCAGACAAAGCCCGGCGGGTACAAGTTGGTCGGCGGCTGCTGATACGGTGTGTGGATGGAATTATAGCTGACCGTACACATCCAAGGGTTGTCTGATCGGTCATCGGATTCATGCTCCGAACGTCGCCGGTGCCCTTTTGGAGATTGGGCCTGAATCCACTGGAGGGCGTCATCCGTTTGGGCGGTCGTCATGTATTTGCGGGCGATGGTGGAGGGAGTTACTTGGGTGCCGTCATTGACCACTCTAGGCCAGGCATAATAACCGTTGTACTGGTTGAAAGCAGGTTGGATCGTGGCTTCCAAGCAAGTCGGGGCGAAGCCGCCACTGGTGGTTAGCGCCGGAATGCCGCCCAATTGCACGCACTCCTGTCCCGTGTAACCCGCGCCATGATTATCATCGCAGTGAATGGCGTTTTGCGGTCCTTGAAACCAGCCCGCTCCGCGCGCCTGCCCCAAGGGAAAGCCGCTGGGGTAAAGCGCCGTATTCGTCGTTTGGCCCCCGAGCGTCGGGTCAATGGACGGCGGGCCGCCTTGAAGGTTTCCGTTGAAATAGTCCCACCCCAGCGCGGAGGGCGCGCCATAGCCAGCCGGGTTGTTATCTGGACCACCGAGATGATACTTGCCCAGCATGGCGCTGCGGTAGCCGGCTCGCGCAAGGACGCGCGGCGTCGTCACTTCGTACGGCGAGGTCTGGGCGGATGGCAAAACGTAGCTGAGGATGGAGGCTTTGACGCCGGTGCGCAGAGGGAAGCGGCCCGTGAAGAAGCAACTGCGGCTGGGCGAACATTCCGGCAGCGACCAGAAATTGTTAAAGGCGACCCCATGCTGAACCAAGGTGTCGAGAACCGGCGTGGGCACGGCATGGGGCGCCAGCGGATTGAAGGTGTGCAACTGGTCAATCCCCACGTCATCCATGATGATGAAAAGAATGTTGGGATGCCGGACTTCATGCCTGTCGCCAGAACTGTCGGCATGGCTGCGGGGGATCGGCTGCAGCAAAAGTGCGGCGACCAAAGTGGTTACGATTGGGAACCTTCGTTGGAGGAATGCAGTTGGTTTCATATTTGGCAGTTTGATTCTCCTCTACCGTACTGCGTCGAGTCAAGCCTTTCCGAAGTTGGACGGTCCGGGAGTAGGGGTGGGGAGTAATGGCGGTGGCCGCTTGAGCATTGCGCGGGTTTATACCAGCGGGTTTCTTATATCCCCGCGCTGCGGCTAGTCTTCGACCCAGCCGCGCTCCGCCAAAATGAGAATTGCTGCACGGACCGGGCCCGTCTTGACATTTGCGTCCCAAGGTGGCTTGTTGACTTCGTCGCACGACCCTAACTTGAACGAATTCATAGCCCCGCACCAAGACCACACCTTCCCGTGAACAATCCCACCAAAACCAACCTTGCGCCAAGCACGAATTGGCTCCCAGCCCTCAATCTGCCCAGGGCCTGGTTGATCGCCGTCGCCCTCGCCGCAGGTCTGTTAGCGCCGTCGAGTTCCCGGGCGGATCGCGACGTGCAGTTGACCGGAGTGCCGAATTACGACTGGCAGGTCGGCTGTTTTGGCACCGCCTCGGGCAATCTGATGGGCTACTGGGATCGGCACGGTTTCCCGGATTTTTACACCGGCTCGACCGGGGATGGCCTGGCCCCGCTCGATAGCACTTCGATCTACTCCGGCATTCGTTCGCTGTGGGCGAGCCAGGCAGGTTTCGACGGGCGGCCCACCGACAAGCCCGGCCATGTGGATGATTACTATGTGGATTATGAGAGCGCCAACTCCGATCCTTACCTCGGCAACCGCACGGAGCACTTACCTGACTGCATTGGCGACTTCATCGGCTTGAGCCAAAACAAGTGGACGAACATGAACAACGAATGTGACGGCAACATTGACGGCTACTCGTTTGTCTTCTGGGACACGAACGGCAACCAGCGGGTCAACTTCATCCCCCCGCCACAGGGCACCAATGCCGTCCGGGACATCCCGTCGGGTTTGCGCGCCTGGACCCGGTATCGCGGTGGCGATGCCGAGGTCTTCTCGCAACTGGTGGACTTCAACCCCAATTGTCCGCCGGGGCAAGGCTTCACGTTCGCGAACTTGAAAGCCGAAATTGATGCTGGATATCCGGTGTTGGTTTTTCTCCAGCCCTACACTGAGTTCTCTCGCTCGATCGGCCTCATGCCGAAAGCGAATCCACAAATCCACGGCATGTTGGTTTATGGTTACTTGGCCTACCCCGGGGCCTTCACAAACGTGTATTGCCGGACGAGTTGGGGGGACAGCCCCCAACCGTACGACTGGTCAGCCACTCCATGGACTGGAACGCTATCCGTCCGCGGGGTCATCGGCTATCATCCTAAGCCGAAGGTCCGCTCCGTCTGCCTCAACGGTCCAAATGTAACGGTCACTTGGGACGGCCCGGCTTCGCAACTCTACGACGTGGTGATGGGGACCACGACGGCGCTTCACTACTACCAACTCGAACGCTCGCTCACCCTAAACCCAGCGGACTTTCAGCCAGTCGGTTCGCCAACGATAGACTTGACCATCACCCTCCCGGAGTGTTGCGTGGATGCGGCTTATTTTCGCGTCCAACTTCTGCCGCCCTGACCCGATCAATTCCCCGGAAACAACTGCGGAAACATTTGCATCGCCTGGTCCACGATGTCGGGGGTCACAAGCACAAACCGTTTCTCGAATTCAGCGGCAAACGCGGCCCCTGCGGCTAGCTGGGTTTCCGGCGCGCCCGGCCGGGCCAAGACAAACGCGGCAAGCTTGCCCCGGTGCATGGCCTGCCGAATCGCCGCGTTATTCCCGATGACGCGCAGGTCCGGCAGCAGTAAGGCGAACTTCGGGCCGGCTGGGTCTTGCCAGCATTGCACCGGTTGCAAATTGGCGGGCAACCCAATCAGGCTCACGATCAGATCGCAATCAGGATGCTGCCGGGCCAGCTTATCGAAGGCATCTTCCGCAACCAGATAACTCAGCGGCGTGGTGGATTCCGGGTCAATGAACACCGCGCGCGGATTCTCCTTCGCCTCCGGCTTCAATTCCGGCAGGGCGACCACCGCAGGTTTCAACTTCGCTCCAAACCCTTGTTCCAATCCGCGCCGCCCGGCGGCCTCCATTTGCCGCATCGCGCGAGGCAAGCCACTTTGCCGCGCGTAGGGATTTGCGATTACCAACGCGCGATGCCCTGCAAAATTCCGCGCCAGCGTTTCCGCCAACCCCCGCGTTGCCAGCTCGCGGACTTGCAAAGCCTCCCGCTGCGGACCGGGCGGTCGCCACCACGCTACGCCCACCCCTCCGGCCAGGAGGACGCCACCGACGAGCAACCACAAGCGACGATTCATGACGTCAGGTTAAGGGAAATAGCCCTGGGTGGTGTCGCTGCCGAATTCGGCGGTGATGCCCAGACTTTCAAGCCGCGACTGGCTGGCCGCCTCCACATGCCCATCCAGATAAAACCCATTGGCCCGGCGCGCGTGTCGCGCGTGGACAGTTTTCAACGAGGACGCCACGCGGAAAAAGTAGTATTGCCACGCCGTGTAGCCGCCCTGCGCCTGGCTCGTAGTGTCCGCGTAGTGCAGATATTCCGCCGGCTTGTCCACGCAATCCGTCCGGAAATAAATCCGCTTCGGACCGCTGGTGCAATTGGTGGGCGCATCCATCCGAATGCCGTAAATGGTCATCCAGTTGGTCCAGCGAAATGGTTTATAGGAGGGGCAGACGAAGCTATCGAACGCGCGCAGAGTAGTGTTGGTGGCGAGAATCAAGGCCCAGTTGTTCGTCCCGCCCACGAAGCTGTCGAGCATGACCTTGCCATCGGAATCGTGCGCGTAGCTCAAGGTGGCAAGGCCGATCTGCTTCAGGTTGTTCATGCAGGAGATGGCCTTGGCCCGCGCCTTGGCTTGCGAGAGCGCCGGCAGCAACATGCTGGCAAGGATCGCGATAATGGCGATCACCACCAGCAGTTCGATGAGCGTAAAAGCTTTCTGCCGGGCGGTCGCAACACTAAATGAACTGGCCTTCATTCTGGTTTTGCCCTTAGGCTACTTGAAAATGCGCGATGGTCAAAGTGTTCCCGCCAACCAAGCTAAAGTTCAGGTCCCTCGACCGCGCGAACTGCCGGGATCATTTCAACCCGAAACTTTAACCAGAAATGGGGAGATCACGTTCTCCCATTTCCTCCTCGTTCTCGTCCTCGAACCAAAAGGTAATCCGCGGACGATAGCGGGTACGATTCGATTCCGGCAATTGCCGCCCAGTAACGGTTTGGGAAGCCGGTTTGCAATCCCCGCACCCGAAGCTTCCACCCTGCCCTACCGCCATGCTGTTTAACTCGGGAGTCTTCCTCCAATTCTTCGCCGCTTTCCTGCTCCTTTACTGGCTGGCCCGGTACAGTCTCAAGGCCCGCAACCTCCTCATCGTCGCGGCAAGCTATCTTTTCTATGCGTGGTGGACGCCGCCCGGCGTGGCGAAAACCTTTTCGGAGGACCTCACCGGCTACGCGCTAACGGCGCTGTGGCAATGCCGATTCCTTGGCCTGCTCCTCGCCACGAGCGCGCTGGATTTCTTCGTCGGCCTCGGTTTGGAAAGGTTACAGTCGCCCCGGAACCGCAAACTCCTGCTGGCGCTCAGCATCGTGGTCAACCTCAGCGTCCTGGGCTTCTTCAAATACTGTAACTTCTTCATCGGCTCTACCGCCACCGTGCTAACGCAATTCGGCGTGCCGCCGCAAGTGCATCTGCTCGGGATCATCCTGCCGGTGGGCATCTCGTTCTATACCTTCCAATCCATGAGCTACGCGCTGGATGTTTACCGGCGGCAAATTCCCGCCACGCACAGCTTCGTGAACTTCCTCGCATTCGTCTCCTTCTTCCCGCAACTCGTCGCTGGCCCGATCGAGCGCGCCAGCCATTTGCTTCCGCAATTCGAGCGCCGCATTGTCATCACCCGCACGATGCTCGAGGAAGGTATCTGGCTCATCCTCTGGGGACTGTTCAAGAAGGTCGCGCTGGCGGACAACTTCGCGCCGCTCGTCGAAATGGTTTACCACAGCACCAGTTACTCCGCGCCGACGGTTATCCTCGGCACGGTGGCTTTTGCGCTTCAGATCTACTGCGACTTCTCTGGCTATTCGGACATCGCCCGCGGCACGGCCCGCGTGCTCGGCTTCGACATCTTATGGAACTTCAACCTCCCCTACGCCGCCACGAGCCTGCGCGACTTCTGGCGCCGCTGGCACATCAGTCTTTCCACCTGGTTACGCGACTACCTCTACGTCAGCCTCGGTGGCAACCGCCGCGGCCCGACGCGCACCTACTTCAACCTCATCGTCACAATGCTCCTCGGCGGACTCTGGCACGGTGCCGCGTGGCACTTCGTGCTCTTCGGGGCGTGGCATGGAGTTGGTCTGGCTATCGAGCGCACGGTGGCCCACCGCACTCCCTCCCCTGCCGCTGCCGGCCATTCTTCATTCCGGTGGTTCGCCACGCTGCTGTTCGTGCTCTACGGCTGGCTGCTCTTTCGCGCCAACTCTTGGCAACAGGTTCTCGACCTGACCTGCGCCTTAGCCCATTGGTCTTTGCCAGTCTGGATAGGGAGTTTCGTTTGGAACCTAACACTTTTTGCCGCGCCACTGGTATTGATTGAAACTTGGCAATTCCGCCGCCAGAACCTCCTCGCACCACTCACCTTGCCCGATTGGGGTAAGGCGGCTTTGCAAGGGGCGCTGCTCATCGGCATCCTGCTGTTCTGGCAGAAGGATAAAGTGTCCTTTATTTATTTCCAATTCTGACGACTGACTATGAAGAGCCACACCTGCGAATTTGAATGGAAAGACCTATTGCGGTTTGCGGGTCGCCCGCTCATCCCGGTGGCCCTGTTCGCTTTGCTCATGCACGGCGGCGCGCTCCTGCACCTACTGCCGCCGCCCCGCCCCACGCTCGACACTGACCGCACGATCATCATTCACCAAGCTCAGACCAGCCGCACGCCCGCCAACGCCGAGGTGCTACTTTTAGGCGATTCCTCCTGCCTCATGGATGTCTCCGCAAAGGAGCTTTCCATACGACTGGGCCAACCAGTGCTGAACCTCGGCACGCTCAGTTACCTCGACCCCAGCGCTCACGCCCGGCTACTGCGCGAGTTCGCCGCCGCCAATCCTGGTCGCCTCCGCACCGTGATTTTGCTCATGCACCCCGAGGCGCTGCGCCGCGCCGGCTCCGAACCGTATCAACTCAACGTGTTGACCAACTACCTCGACGCGCGCGATCACTTCCGCACCGAAAGCACCGCCGGACAAATCTCCTGCCTGCTTGGCGTAGATACTTTCGCAGGGCGCGTCCTCAGCCGAGTGCGACCCGCGCCCCTGGGCGGAGCTTACGGTCGCCAATACGGATTTAGCGACGACCTGGAAAGACTCATGGCCGCAAACCGCGGGAGCGCCGTGGAGCCAGACTCCGTTCCGCTCAGCGGCAGCGCAGAGTACCGACTGTCACCCGGACTGAAAACCGCCGCAAAGGAATTCCGCGCCGCCGTGCCGCCGGGGGCGAAGCTGGTCGTCGGCTTGACGCCGGTGCCGGCAAAATTCGCCGGCGCTGCCTTTCCCGCGCAACATCGCCAACTGCTCCAGCAATGGGCGGACTGGCTGGGCGCGGACGCCCTGCTCGATGGTTTGCCCGCCACCTTGCCGGACGAACAATTCGCCCGCACCACCCACCTCAAGCCGTCCGCCGTGCCGTCCTACACCGAAACCTTGGCGATCACTATTTCGTCGGAATTCAACGCAAAGGCGCAAAGGCGCAAAGCCGTAAAGTAGAAACGGCGAGATCCCAACTCGCGCGACAGTGGCGAGCGCTCACCCGAATGTGATAACGACGACTGCCATCAAGGGCTTTCATAACCCTTGCGTCTTTGCGCCTTTGCGTCTTTGCGGTAAAGCCTGCTCAGCCGGTCCCGATGCTTGATTTCGCCAACGGATTCGGGGTTCAACGAATGCGGAAAAAATTCACGGCCAATCTGCGGGCACTTTTCAACCGGTGGCGCCGGCGGAGTCGGTTACCTGAAACCGAACCGGTTTATTTCGCCGCGGCGGGGACGACGGATTGGGAGGGAATCGCAGTCGTGAGGTATTGTACGAGGGAGGTGATTTGGGCGTCAGTGAGCGGGCCGCCTTCCGAAACGGCAAAGGCGGGCATGAGGGTGCCGGGTTTGCCCTGACTCGTCCAAGTCTTCCAGAAGTCCGCGTTGGTGGCGTGCTTGAGGGCGTGCAAGTCGGGCACCATGGTGGCGCGATGTTCCGCGTCGTGACAGATGCCGCAGGCTTTGTCGTAGAGGTCATTGCCCAGCTTGCCGACTGTGGGTACGACGTGACAACTGGCGCAGTCGCCTTTGAACACGGCCTGGCGGTCGGCTTTCGCCATTTCCTGATTCTTGTTGCGGTCTAAGGGGGCGGCGGGGGCGGCGGGCGCGACTTGGGCCGCTGGAGCGGTCGGGGCGGCGGGGGGCGGCGGGATGATGGCTTTGACATTTAGAAGCTTCTGACCCCGGTCGGTGTTCACGGTGATGGTTTTCCAGACGGTGCCGCTCTTGCCGGCCAGATTCATGGTGACGGGGATTTCGCCCGTGGCCCCGGGGGCATTGGTCCACGGCAAGGCGGGCATTTTCGGCACGGTGCAGCCGCAGGAAGCGACGGCGTTGGCGATGACGACGTTGGTGGTGGAGATGTTCGTGAAGTAAAACACGAACTGGGCCTGCATTTCACCTGGCTTGACGTTGTAATCCTTCGACTCCGAATCCCAGGCGAGGATGTTAGTGCCGAGCGGGGCGGGCATGGTCATGGGCTGAGCGGGGGACACGCCGCTGCTGATGCGGCCGACAAAGGGGGCGTGAGCGGGAGGCGGCGGCGTCGGCGAGGTCTGGGTCACGACGGGGGCAATAGCCGGCAGGCCCGGTGGCGTTGGCGGGGCATCGTTCAATCGCACCGGTATGGAGCGGGGAGCTTCCGACGGGGCATCCGCCGCGAAGCAAACGGTCCCGAGCAAACAAAACAAGGTTGTGAACAAGCAGGCTGGTTTCATGGTGGGCGCAACTTAATAGCTCGCTGATTACTTGGCGAGGCGAAAATGGGCGAATGAGATACCCTGTTACCGCATGGCTGCCCCACTAACAGCCGGTTTGAAAACTAGCGCCGACGTAAGTAGGGAGGCGGTGACTCTTGAGCGTGGTGGTTCACAAAATCAGGAGGTTTGAGCCTCCTTACGTCGGCGGCTATGGCTGAGGTTGGCGTTCAGTTGGCTTTGGGCAACCGCGCGGAGAGTCCGACGCGTGCGACTTGGAGGGCGTCAATGGCCGGCGGGTTGGTCGTGGCATTGAGCAGGCGGTCCACTAGGCGGACGCGGTCGCCCACGGCTTTAGCCGGCGCGGCGGCGGGCAGCGTGGCCTCGAGGAAATTCTGATTGCCATAAGCGAGGTGGTAGGAGCGCGTGTCCGGCTGCGAGACCACGGGCGGAGGCGGGCTGAAGTAGGATTTTGCGAGATGCAAAGTTTGGCCGCCCAAGGCTCGGCCGATCGCGGGCCAAGTAAGGGTCGCGATCTTGTCTCCGCGGGTGAGTTCCTCCAAGGCGGTGGCGGCGGCGGGATAATTCACGGCGGTTTCGGCGAGCATCCGCTGACAGGATTCCTGGCCGATGGTCAGCGCGCCGTTAGCATTTTGCGCCAGCTTGATGAGCAGCGGCACGCCGGCCCCATCCGGCCAATGCGCCAGGGTGATCGGCGTGTAATTGAACCAGACGTTGGCGTAGGGTTCGAGATCCGCGAGTTCCGCCGGGCCGCCAAAGGTCTGCATCATTTCAAACAACGGCGCCACGTCGCGGCCATCCCAATTGCCCGCAGCGGCTAGCGCGAGCGTTTCTTTCGCGGCGCGGGCGAATTCGGCGCGATGCTTGCCCGGTTCAGCGCGGTTCAGAAATTTGATGAGGGCGACCAGTTCCGCCGGGTCCGCCGTGGCTTGGAGGGTTTTTTGCGCCGTGGCAATGGCTTCCCCGCCGCCGATTTCTTCCAGCGCGCCAAACAACGCCTGGCGCAGCGATGTCACCCCCAATAACCCCTCGGCACCCGGCGCGTCATAACAGATGTCCTGCTTGCGGCCGAGGAACTCACTGATGGCGGGGACCGCCGCCGGGCCTTTCGCCACGAGAATTTTCACGGTCTGTTTCCAAACGGTGGCCTGCTCGGGCGTGAGCGGACCGCGCGCGACACCCATCGTGACGAGGTTCGTTACCAGTTGGGCCGGGGGCAGATTTGTGGCGGGTGAATTAGGGAGGGCGGCGGCAACCGGTAGGGTGAGCGAGGGTTGGGTGAGGAGTTTAATCGGCAAGGGCGCGGGTTGCGAAAGGAGGTCTTGCATCCCCAAGCCAGCGACGAGCGCAAGGGTGCCGAATACGACTTCGACCCGCAGCGAGCGGTGGGCGCGAATGTGGGTCAATCCACTGGAGTAAAACAAGTTTTCAGGTCGGCTCATGGGGCGGGAGCTTTCCACGTAGCCCGGTTAAACTCAACGCCCAATTTCCACAACTGTTCCGGCAATGTGGCGCGGGCCGTCGGCGCGGTTGAAGTAGTAAACGACCAGCGCCTGAGTCTTGGAAATCATGGTCGCCCAAGGGTAACCGAGGTCGCCATTGCCGCCATCGTCGCGCAGGATGATTTCCTCTGCGGTGGAAAAGTTCGCACATTCCGCGTCCAGCACCCGCGCGCGAATGCCAAACGGCGGGTGGCGATACCCATAGACCAGCAGCACGCGTTTATCCGACAGACGCAGCGCGTAATGCGGATGCCCCTGCCAGCCCGCGTCCTGCCACGGCTGAAAAGATTTTCCATGATCGGTCGAGCGCGCGATGGCGGTGTGATCGTTGAAACCTTCCGTGCGCAGAAACGCGACCAGGTCGCCGCGTGGCGTTTCGTAAATCGAGGTTTCGTTAAACGTGACTTTGGGGTCGGCGGCGACGGGGCAGGAGTATTTCCAGTTCGCGCCTTGATCGGTCGAAATCAGCAGGTGCGTTTCCGTGTGGCGGGGGAGCGCGCTGCTATTCGCCGCGACGACCCAGTAGAGTCGCCCGTCCTTGCCCTGACACATAGCGCCGCGGTTGTAGGCGGGGAGCGGCTGCCCGAAAATGTCAGGGGTGGGATCCGCGCCGACGGGCGGCGGCAGGAACGGGCCTTGCCAGGAATGACCGGCGTCCTTCGAGCGCAACACGTAGCCGCCCAGGAAAACGAAACTGCCGTGGCGAAGAGAGGCGTCCATTCGCGCGGCGAAGTCGGGATCCAGGAGCGCCCAACCGTAACTCGTGCAAAGGAGCGTGCCGTCGCGCAACTGCACCATGCACGGATCCTGCGAGCCGCCGAATGGATGGGCGTAAATCAGCTCCGGCTCTTGCGTCCAGGATTTGCCGCCATCGCGGGAGCGCACGAGGACGAGGTAGCTGTTCGGGTCGGTATGCGAGATGGATTTTTCCCCGAGCCGTTTGCGATTCGGCGCGCGGCGAAACGCGGTGATCAACTCGCCATCTTTGCGCCGCACGATAGAAGGGAAGGCGCTGTAGAATTTTTCGTCTTGGTAGATGACGAGGTCCGCGACTTTGCGAAGGGCGGGCGAATTTCTGTCCGTGGATGCGGCGTGGGAGGAAAGCAAAGCGCCCGGACCGAAGGCCAGCAATAACCGGACGAGGATGAAATAACGATTCATTGCCTTCAATGAAGCGGCTTGGCCAAAACGCGCAAGAAAAAACCGCCGCGCGAACGGCCGCGCGGCAGTGAATTCCTCCCACTCATTCGAAAGGTTGAGGACGGCCGTCGCTGGTGCCGGCAGGCAAGCGCCTCCGGCTCTGTTCCTGTTCCGAGGCCTGGGCATAACTCACGACCCGCCGAATCAGACTGTTGTAATGGGAGTGAGGCGTGGTCCTCTAGTGGGGCAGTCGTCCTGGCTGTCACCGTCCCAGCGGCGTCCCGGCTGGTGGAAAAACTGCAGACGAGACGCCCGCAGGGACAGGCAGGCGAGGACGCCTGCGCCCCTACCCGCTACGAGCGGTTCAGCGCGCTGAGGACCGCGCGCACGGAGGCGAGTTCGATGTTCGTGTCCACGCCCGCGCCCCAGCGCGACTTGCCGTCGGCGCCCTTGATCTGGATGTAGGAGATGGCGCTCGCGCCCTCACCGGAACTCAGCGCGTGTTCGAAGTAGTTGGTGATTTCGAATCGCGGCACGCCAAGGGTGCTGAAGCCGTGAACGAGGGCGGCGAGCGGGCCGTTGCCTTCGCCACTCAGCTCGACCGGGTTGCCCTCGCGCAACAAGCGCCCGCGGCATTTCACCACGCCATTGCGGCTCTCGGTTTCAAAGCCTTCAAATTGCCAGGGGAAATCGCGCTCCACATATTCGCGCCAGAACATGGCCTTGAGCTCCGCGCCGCTCACTTCGCGGCCGAGGCGGTCCACCTCGACATTGGCAATCGGCCCAAACTCACGTTGCAGGTCCTTGGGCAGCACGATGCCGAATTCGCTATCGAGCAGAAACGCCACGCCACCCTTGCCGGACTGCGAATTCACGCGAATGACTTCGGAGTATTCGCGGCCAATGTCCGCCGGATCAATCGTGAGATAGGGCACATCCCAGTGGGTGCGCGGTTCGCCGCTCCATTCCGCAAGGCCTTTCTTGATGGCATCCTGATGCGAACCGCTGAACGCCGTGAACACCAGCTCACCCGCATACGGGTGGCGTTGCGGCACGGTCATTTCGGTGCAGCGCTGATAGACCTCAATGAGCGAACTCAAATCCGAAAAGTCGAGTCGGGGATCAATGCCGTGCATGTAGAGGTTGAGCGCCACCGTGACGAGGTCGAGGTTGCCGGTGCGCTCGCCGTTGCCGAAGAGCGTGCCCTCGACTCGATCCGCGCCCGCGAGCAGGCCCAACTCCGTCGCGGCCACGCCCGTGCAGCGATCGTTGTGCGTGTGCAAGCTGATGATGAGCGAGTCGCGCTGTTTGATGTTGCGACAAATCCACTCGATTTGATCGGCATACACGTTGGGCATCGCGACCTCGACGGTGTCCGGGAGATTCAAAATCATCTTCCGTTGCGGCGTCGGTTGCCAGACATCCATGACCGCTTCGGAAATCTCCTTCGCGAACTCCACTTCCGTCGCCGAAAAACTTTCCGGCGAATACTGGAGCATCACTTCCGTGCCGGCGAGGCGGGGCAGGCGGTCTTTGATCAACTTGGCCCCGTTCACGGCGATGGCCTTGATCTCATCCTTGGACTTCCCGAACACGACGCGGCGCTGGGCCGGCGACGTGGAGTTGTACATGTGGATGATCGCCCGCTTAGCCCCGACCAACGACTCGAACGTGCGCTCGATCAAATCCTCGCGCGCCTGCACGAGCACCTGCAACCAGACGTCGTCCGGGGCGCGGCGTTCTTCGATCAGCCGCCGGTTGAACGTGAACTCCGTGTTCGACGCGGACGGGAAGCCAACTTCGATTTCCTTGAAGCCGCACTTCACGAGAGCGTGAAAGAGTTCGAGCTTTTGGCTGACGTTCATCGGGACGGCGAGGGCTTGGTTACCGTCGCGCAGGTCCACGCTGCACCAGAGCGGGGCATGGGTGAGCGTGCGGTTGGGCCAGCGACGGTCCGGCAATTCCACCGGTGGAAACGCGCGATATTTTTTCGACGGGTCTTTGAGCATGGCTTGGTCTTTCGTTATTCGTCTTACTCTTAATCTTCCTCTTAATCTTAATCCCCCCCCCCTCCCCAAGCTCCGCGCCCGGCGCGGTAGAGTAAGAGCAAAGTTACGATTAAGATTAAGATTCCAAAAACAAAAACCCCACCGCCAATCGGCAGTGGGGTTCAGAAAATCTCGATTTCGCGAATCAGAACCCGACTGCCGCGCCGCACAGCAGCAGCGCGTTCGTAAGCAACCGGCTCAGATTTAGATTCACGTTCACGGCGAAAAGTTATCAGTGGTTTTAGGCCCAGGTCAAATGCAAAGAATTTTCGGCCGCCATGCCGAAGCGACTACTTCGGCAAGTATTTCGGCCAACCCTTGTATTTGTAACGCGGTTCAACCCACGCGAAGTCGCGATCATTCGGGACTTTCGTCCAGCCGAAGTTGACGTCCCTCCCCGCTTGCGCCGCCGCCGCCTGATCCAAGGTGGTTTTCTCCAGCCATTTGTGACTCTCGGCGTGCCCGTCAGCAAAATTCACCGTGCTGGAGTTGGCGTGAAAAACCGCAACAGAGTCCACCCAACCGTGGCCGGGCGCGTCAATCACCCAGGTCCCGAGGTTGTAGTTCCGGGAATCAGCCTCCTCGATAAAGGCCATGGCTTTGGCGGGTTCGGGAACGTTCGGCAGCTTCTCGATCGAAGGCACATTAACATCCCAAAAGTCGCCGTTCATCCCGTCCACTTTCGAGTAGCTGTCGTACGCCCAATGATCGCCGACCTTCCGGCGAAAGCGCAAATCACCCGGACAATGATACGCTCCGAACGCGGCGGCGTAAGTGAACAGCGGCCCTTTTCTCATGGCAGTCTGAACGCGCTTGATCGCCTCGGCTTCGGAAATGCCGGCGGTGATATCAGGCGATGGGGACGGCCAGTAACCGCCCGCATACATTTCCAACGGTGCGGGGCTCCCGGTGGGTTGAAAATAGCGCGGCGGCATCTTCCCGACGTTGTCATCCGAATACATGATGATCGCCAGCGCGAGCTGTTTCTCGTTGCTCAGGCAATACGCCCCCGTGGCTTTCATCTTCGCCCGGCTCAAGGCGGGCAGCAGCATCGCGGCGAGAATCGCGATGATGGCGATCACCACCAACAGTTCAATCAAGGTGAAACCGCGCCGCCACGATCGGATCCAAGGAGTAACATGGCGCAAAATGTTTTTCATAAAATCAGGATTTTCCGGGCTATTCGCCCGGGAGCTAACTACAAACTGAACTGCCGGCAAACACAATCAATTGATTCTCGGACGCAAGATGACACTAGCATACTCGCCATTGCGTCGGGTGCGTTGCTGCCGATAACGCGCCTTCGTTGGCGTGGGTCAAGATTGGATTTTTGATTTTTATTCAGTGGATGAATTGAATTTCTGGGCCGCCTCAAACCTGTGGGCGGGCAGTTGGACTACGCTGCCGTGTATGCCTAGCGCCGCTGGGTGACGCGGCGGCTCAGCAACCCGGCGTTAGTGTGGCTGCGGAGTCTTGTGCTGGCGATTGACCAGACCGGTGAACTGAACCGCAAAGTGACGGCAACGGAGATTTACTCACTCTGCGAAAACGCCGACATCGCCATTCCCGGCCTGCGCGACGGTGCGGATGAGGACAAAGCGAAGCGGGTGATTGGCACGGTCAGGCCAACCTGTTCCCGGATGGTGACACTTTGGACGTGGACAGCTACCAGATCAGGCGCGACACGCGCCCGGTCGCCGCGCCGGCACAATTCGCCCCCCAAGCCTGAATCGGGAAAGCACTGATATGTCACCCCTCGAAACCGCCATTTCCATCGCGGTGGAAGCGCACCGCGATCACCTTGCTGTCGCGTAAACACCCGCGGCGCGTTCGGGGTAGCTCTCGAAGATGTGCTCGAAGCGGGCGGAACACTTTTGCGGGTAAAGGGGTTTGTCGTAGGCGCGCGGCAAGCCAGTGTCGAGCACGTCCTCAATGGCGAGCTTGAGCTGCGAGCGTGCTGCGGCCTTTTGCCGCCAGTTGAGCACCAGCAGTTGCTTGAGCCGGTTCAGGAGGTCGCGGGCGACTTTCTTGACCTCGGCGCGCTCGTCGGCGCTCAACTCCGGTGCCGGGCGCGTCAGGATGTCGAAGATCACCAGTTCTTCCTCGCTCATGTTTTCGCGGACATGACGTTGTTGCTCCGCGCTCAGGTTGCGGCTCAACTTCAGCAGTTCCTCGAACAACTCCTCGATGTTCCGGCTGCCGGCGTTGTAGCTCTCGATCAACTCCTCGAACTTCTCCGCGAAATCGGCGCGGGTCTTGTTCAGGTTAATAAGCGGCTCCAGCATCGCGCGGATGTCCCGCGCAGCATCACCTCCAGCGACACCCGGCGCGGCTCGTCCTCGCGCTCGATGCGCTTCCACTCGAAGAACCGTTCCCAATCCGCCGTGAGCGAGCCGACGCGGCTGTCCGTGCCGTTCGAGGCGATGAGCAGCGCGTTGAACCAGAAGAGTTGCGGAATGTCCGCCTTGTAACAGGTGAGGTTTTCGTCGAACGCGACGCGCGCCGGCACTCCGGGCTTCTTAAACTCCAGCACCACCAGTGGCAGGCCGTTGACGAAACCCACCAGATCCGGCCGTCGCGTGTATAGCGCGCCCGTGACGCTGAACTGGCTGACCAGCAGGAAATCATTGTTCGCCGGATTTTCCCAATCAATCACCCGCAACCGTTCCGTCTTCTGCCCGCCGCGCTCTCGGTCCGGCACGGACACCTTGATGCCTTCCTTGAGCAGCAGATACACCTCGCGGTTCGCCGCTTCCAGGCTCATGGCCGAACGGTCGCGGGTCAATTCATCCACGGCGGCGGTGATGGCCTCGGGCGGCAGCGCGGGATTGAGTCGCTCCAACGCCGCGCGCAACCGCGACCCCAACACCACCTCGCCCTTCGTCTCCCGCAGCAACGTGCCGGTCGCGCCGAAGGTTTCCTCCAACGCCGCCACCGTGGTCCAGCCCAGCTCCGCGAACAACCCGATGGCGGGCTGCTCGACAAGCTGGTCTTCGGTGTAGGCGTGGGGCATGAGCGGGTGAAGGGTTTCGCTGCGTCGTTGAATACCTGTTTCGAGCTAATACCTGATTCACTACCCGATTAAATAGGTAATTACCTATTTGGCTGTTTTCCTCCATTTCGCGGTGTGCCCACGGCCCAGACATTCAATGGACGCGCCTTTGAGCCGTTTCAAGACGCTGCGAATGAGGTCCACGCTCACACCCGGACAGGCGCTCCGCAAATCGGACAGGCTGAATCGTCCCGCTTGGCGGGCAATGGCTTCCTCAATCAGCGCGGTCTTTTCGCCCCGTGGAGATTTGAGCTGTCCGACGCGCTGCTCAAATTCTTTGCACGCCTGCGTGAGGATGAAGAGCAGGAAATTCAGCGTCGGCCACGGGTCGTGTTTGCCTTCGTGCCAGCGCTGCGAGCTTTGTTCGAGAACTTCGTAGTAACGCTCCTTGTTGTCCTCGATAATACGTTCGAGACTGATGTAACGCCCGGCTTCAATCCCGCAGTGGTAGCACGCGAGAAGGAACAGCAGGCGCGAGGCGCGGCCATTGCCATCACGGAACGGATGGATGCAAAGGAAATCCAGATTCAGCGCGGCGGCCAGCACGAGCGGGTGAACCCATTTTTCCTGCACCCCCCGCTGCCAGAGTTCCACCATCTCCGCCATCGCCTTGGGTCTTTGTTTTGCCGGCACCGTTTTGAATCGGACGCGGCTGCGGCCGTCCGCGTAGGCCTGGATGATGTCCACGTCCTTCTCCTTGTAAGCGCCGGCATCCCAGATTTCGCCCCGACACAGCTTGTGGAGCTGCTTGGTGGTGGCCTCGGAGATGGGCAGTTTCGCGCCGCGCTCGTGAATGAGTTTCAGCGCGTCGCGATAACCGCGCACTTCCTGCTCGTCGCGGTCGCGCAGCGTGGGCTTGCCGAACATCAACGTGCCGATGCGCGACTTGTCCACCTCGACGCCTTCAATGCGGTTGGAAGAAATGGCGCTTTCGATGAGCGCGTGCTCGCGGAGCAGTTTCAGTTTTTGCGGCGACTGGCGGGTGAACAACTCCTGTTTGCCGTGCGCCTCGCCGAGATCGGCGAGATACCAGCCTGTGCGCGTGGGCATCGTGGGCCGTTCAGTCGCCAGTTGGCGGAGAGTCATCATGGTTTTGGTTCAATTCCTTTTCAAATGCATCTGCCCCGAACTGCGGCTCGTGGCCGAACGGTCGCGGGTCAATTCATCTCCGACGGCGGTAATGGCCTCGGGCGGCAGCGCGGGATTCAACCACTCCAGCGCCGCGCGCAACCGGGACACCAACACCACCTCGCCCTTCGTCTCGCACAGCAACGTGCCGGTCGCGCCGAAGGATTCCTCCAACGCCGACACCGTTTGCCAGCCAAGCTCCTTGAAAAGTTGAATCGGGGGTTGCTCGACGAGCTGCTCTTCGGTGTGGCGGCGGCATCGCGACTGGTTTGAACGCCCCGCACGGGCCGCCTGGCGCGGCGCCGATTTCGGCCTGGCTGAAATCCACAAGCTTTACGCCACGCTGGATCAGGTGTTGCCGCTCAAGGAAAAACGCTTCGATCATCTGCGCGACAAGTGGCGCGAGCTCTTCGGCGCGAAGTACGAGGTGCGCCTCTACGATCTGACCAGCACCTATTTCGAGACCGACACGCCGAACGATCCGGCTGATCCGCGCCGTCACGGTTACAGCCGCGATCCCCGTCCCGATTGTCCGCAAGGGGTCATCGCGCTGGTCGTCACGCCCGAAGGATTACCACTGGCCTATGAAGTTCTGCCCGGCACCACGGCGGCCCCCCCCACGCGGAAAAGTTTTCTCGAAAAGTTCGAAGCGCGTTACGGCCAAGCCCAACGCGTGTGGCTGCTGGATCCCCAACCTCGTCACCCATGTGCCCCCCGCCGCACTTTTCAACCGCCGTTTACACTTGGGTCATCAAGCCTGCG
>CAIKLQ010001006.1 GCA_903828255.1 uncultured Verrucomicrobiota bacterium | reverse complement strand
CGGCACCGTCATTGGCCGCGTCACGTTGAGCAAGACGCTGAAACCGCTGGAAGGCGGGCGCTATCTGATCGTCAGCCCGTTCAGCCGCGAGCAATTCGCCGCCGGCTTGGACGCGCCGACGAGCATGGGCACGGATCCGAGCTTGGTGGTCTATGACGATCTCGGTGGCGCGCCGGGGCATGTGATCGGTTACGTCGAGGGACGCGAGGCGGCGCAACCGTTTGTCGAGCCCACGCCGATTGATGCCATCAACGCTGCGCTGGTGGACGAAATGTTTTACAGCCCGTGGAAGGGTTGAGTTTTGCGGCGGCCTAGGCCGTCCGAGTGGTCGGGTTTCAGAGAGCGCGGTTAGCGAAGATTTTAAGTATGAAAAATGTGATCAGTTTGAAGGACTTGGAGCAGATGGTCCGCAATGGGCAGAGTGTGAGCAATCTGCCGGCGGATTCGATTCTGACGCCGTCCGCCCGGGAATTTTTGCACGACTTGGAAATGCACCCGGCGCCGGGCAAATCGCCCGACAAGGCGACCCCGGATGTTTCCAGCAAACCGCAGCCACCGAGCAAGCCGTTGACCTCGAAATCCTCGAAGGCGGAACTGGAGACTTTCTTCAATTCACCCTATGCACACAGTTTGAAGGAACAGATTTGTGAGATGGGGCATCGCCTGTGGAAGCGCGCCTATGTGGACGGCAACGGCGGTAACATGGCCATTCGCGTGGGTGAGGATATTGCGATTTGCACGCCGACGCTGGTGAGCAAGGGTTCGCTCAAGCCGGAAGATATGTGTTTGGTGGACTTCGAGGGCAATCAACTCTGCGGCACGAAGAAGCGCACCAGCGAAATTCTGATGCACCTGCAGATGATGAAGCGGCAACCGAAGGCCATCGCCACCTGTCATTGTCATCCGCCCTACGCCACGGCGTTTGCGGTCGCGGGTGTGGCGCCGCCGACATGCATGTTGCCGGAGTATGAGGTGTTTTGCGCCGTTGGAGTTGCGCCCTATCGCACTCCCGGCTCGCCGGAGATGGGCAAGCTCGTTGCCGACCTGACCGACCAATACAACACGATCCTGATGGCGAATCACGGCGTGGTGACGTGGAGTCACAACAACATCGAGGAAGCCTACTGGCGCATGGAGATCATTGAGGCCTACTGCCGCACAATCGTCGTGGCCGGGCAGCTCGGCAAACCGATCAACACCTTCACCGGCCCGCAGATGAAGGATCTGCTCAACATCAAGCAGAGCCTTGGCTTCGTGGACCCACGCTTTGGCATGAAGGAATGTGAACTCTGCGATAGCGGTGAATGGCGTCCGGGCGTTTCCTGCGCCGTGCCCCCGAAGCAGGAGACGGGTGCCGGTTACGATGCCGAGGCTGAAAAAGTGGTGCAGGCCATCACGGATCAAATACTGGCGCAAATGAAATAGCCCATGAAATCACTCGACCAGAAGCTTGCCGAGATCAAAGCCAACCGCTCCTCGCGGGCGTTCATCATTGCCGACGCGAAGGATGCCGACATGGCGTTTGGCGTGCGCGCCCCCGGGCCGCGTGGGTATCTGGCGAAGCGTGGCGCGAAGCCGGCGCAGTTTTCGCCGGAGGTTTGGTCGCGCGACGAGTTCGGTTATCGCAACTTGCCGGAGTTTCTCGACATCATCCGCGAGGTCACGCACCAAGGCTTGGTGGATATCATGCTCATGTCTGCTTACGTGAATGAGCAACTCAGTATCAAGGAGGGACTGTTCAAGAATTCCCACGTCACGCCAGCCGCGCGGGCCAACGACACCACGGACGTTTGGGCGGTGCGGCATGGTTGCTATACGGGTGAACCTTCGCAACCGTTTCGCAGCGCAACCATTGATCACATTCAGTGTGGTGAGGTTGAATGTAACCGCAAGGGCGCCGAGTTTCCCGGCGCGAATCTCGGACTCTACTCGATCACCTACGTCAACGAACTGGACCAGGATCGTGAGGCGCTGCTGTGGTACAAGGAATTTCGCGAGGAGGCGGAACGGAAGAGCTTCCGGCACTTCCTCGAAGTGTTTGATCCGAACGTCGCCAGCGGCATCGCGCCTGAGAAACTCGGCGAGTTCATCAACGACAACATCCTGCGGACGCTGGCCGGCGTGCCGGAGTCGGGGCGGCCGGTCTTTCTGAAAATTGTGTATCACGGTCCAAAGGCGATGGAGGAATTGGCGCAATACGATCCCAACTTGGTCGTCGGCATCCTCGGCGGCAGCGCCGGGACGACGTATGATGCCTTCCGGCTGATTCACGACGCGCAGAAATACGGCGCGCGGGTGGCCTTGTTTGGCCGCAAGATCAACAACGCGGAGCACCAACTCGCGTTTATCGAGATGCTGCGCTTGATTACGGAGGGAAAACTCTCACCCGAGGAAGCGGTGCGCGCCTATCACGGCGTATTGCAGGGCAAAGGCATCAAACCGCATCGGTTGCTGGAAGAAGATTCGAAGCTGACGGACCAGGCGATGAGTTACGACGGGAGTGGCGCGCGGCGGGCGACGGTGACCGCGAAGGCGGGCGCAACCGATAGGCAATCGCCAATCGCCGATCGGAGGACAAATGCCGCCAGCGGGCAACCGCCAGGGAACGCCGCGACGGACTTCGCCAACATGACTTCGGAGCAGCGATTGGCCTACGACCAGCAACGGCTGCGGCAGAAGTTTGGTTGAACCATTGGCGCAATCCTGAGTTGGCCCGCCGGGCGATAGCCGTGTGGGGTTGTTTTCAAGCGGAACTGCGACCGGAGCGGGCGGTGGGTGTTTTTTTGTTTTTCCTTTCTTGCCAAAATTACTCCGTCTCCGCAAACTAGCCAACAAGATTAGAACTACTAGAAATTCAAACATGAATAACGAGGCCAAACTGGAACTGGACGGAAAAACCTACCGCCTGCCGATCGTCGAAGGCAGCGAAGGGGAAAAAGCAATTGACGTTTCCAATCTGCGCAGCGAGACCGGCTACATAACCTTGGACGACGGTTATTCGAACACCGGCTCATGTCGCAGTCAGATCACGTTCATTGACGGCGAGCAGGGCATCTTACGGTATCGCGGAATCCCGATCGAAGAAATCGCGGAGAAATCCACCTTCGTGGAAACCGCGTACCTCATCATCTATGGCCGGTTGCCCAATCGGACGGAGCTGAAGGGTTTTTCCGATTTGCTCACCGCGCATCAGAATATCCACGAGGATATGAAGTATCATTTCGAGGGCTTTCCCGCGACCGCGCATCCCATGGCGATTTTGTCCGCGATGATCAATGCCAGTGGTTGCTTCGCTTCAAATTTGCAAACCGACGGCAACTCCAGCCAGTTCGAGGTCCAGGTGGCGCAACTTATTTCCCAGGTGCGCACGATCGCGGCGTTTTCGTACCGCAAAGCCTCGGGCCGCCCGATCATTTATCCCAAGGCGAGTTACAAGTACACCGCCAATTTCCTGCACATGCTGTTTTCCAATCCGTACGAGGATTACGAGTTGAAGCCGGAAGTCGTGCGGGCGCTGGACTTGATCTTCCTCCTGCACGCCGACCACGAGCAAAATTGCTCCACGGCCACGGTACGCATGGTGGCGTCCAGTCAGGCCAACCTGTTCGCGTCCGCGGCGTCGGGCGTGTGCGCGTTGTGGGGGCCGTTGCACGGTGGTGCCAACCAGGCGGTCGTCGAGATGTTGGAGGAAATCCACAAGTCCGGCGACGACGGGAGCAAGTTCATTGACGCGGCCAAGGACAAGGCCAGCGGCAAGAAGCTCATGGGCTTTGGCCATCGCATCTACAAGAATTACGATCCGCGGGCGAAGATCATCAAGCAGGCGTGCGATAACCTGCTGAGCGTGATGCATGTGTCTGATCCGCTGCTGGACATCGCCAAGAAACTGGAGGAGGCGGCGCTCCGCGAGCCTTACTTCGTCGAGCGGAAGCTTTATCCGAATGTGGATTTTTACAGTGGCATCATCATGCGGGCGCTCGGGATTCCGCTGGAAATGTTCACCGTGATTTTCGCCATCGGCCGGATGCCCGGCTGGATTGCCAACTACCGGGAAATCACCGCGGATGCCAAGGCGCGTATTTATCGGCCCCGCCAAATTTACATTGGTCCGACGATCAACCATTATGTCCCCATGCATCAACGCCCGGGGTCGCCTAAGTCACAGCAAGAGGCGGGTTGAATCCCCCCTCCCGACGGGATGAGCAAAATCCTCATCATTGATGACGATGATTTGTTGCGCCGGACTGTCAACATCGCGTTGCGCCAACATGCCTACACCGTCGTCGAGGCCGAGAATGGCGCGGTCGGCGTCGAAAAGGCCCGCACCGAACGGCCCGACCTGATCCTCTGTGACGTGAACATGGAGAAGATGGACGGCTACCTCACGCTGTCAGTTCTCCGCAGCGATCCCGTCACTGCCGCCATTCCGTTCATCCTGATAACAGGTTTCGCGGACAACGCCGGGATGCGGCACGGGATGGAACTGGGGGCGGACGATTACCTGCCCAAGCCGTTCACGATCCTCGCGCTTTATGCCGCGGTGGAGACGCGTTTGCGCAAGGCAGAGACCCTGCGCGCCGAAGCGGATCGGCGGTTGGCGGAATTGCGCGACGCGATCAGCTTGGCGCTGCCGCACGAATTGCGCACGCCGCTCAATGGCATTCTCGCCTTCGGAGAAATCCTCAAGCTCGACGCCGGGTCGCTCCAACCGGCGGAAATCGCTGAGATGGGGCAGATTATATGCACTTCCGGTCGCCGGCTCGAACGACTGGTGGAGAATTTTCTCATCTACGCCCAGCTCGAATTGTTCAGCACCGACTCCTCAAAAATCAACTCCTTGCGCGGCAAGCAAACCTTGCAGCCCTCGCGCGTCATCGGGGACCATGCCCACCGGCAGGCTGAGCTGGCGGAACGCGGAGCGGATTTGGATTTGCTGCTCACCGAAACTCCGCTGCCCATCTCGGAGGAATATCTTGGCAAGGTGGTGGATGAACTGGTGCAGAACGCGTTCAAGTTTTCTTCCCCGGGCGGCCGGGTGCGGGTGGCTCTGGACGAAATGCTGGAAGCGATCACGTTGACGGTCGCCGACCGGGGCCGTGGTTTTGCCCCCACCCAGATTATGAAGGTGGGCGCCTACATGCAATTCGACCGTAAAATTCACGAGCAGCAAGGGTTGGGTCTGGGGTTAAGTATCGCCCAGCAACTGACCGAGTTGCATGGCGGCACGTTCACGATCCAAAGCGAAATCGGCGAGGGCACCACCGTGCAAGTCCGTTTTCCAAAACCAACGGCGCAGTGAAAAGCCGCGGGCCTGCGGCTTATCGCGAGACGCGTTCGTAAAGGTCAATCAACCCGGGAATTTCAAAGGCGCGGGCGTCCCGGCGCCCGTGAGCGTCCCGGACTGCAGGTGGCAAGCCGGCCTCCGCGAAATACGCCAGCAGAAAAACCAGTGCGATTCCTGCCACGGGAGTCAAATCCACCTTGCCTCCCCGCAGCGGCAGGATCCGCAAGGGACGGAGCAACCGGCGCGCGGCTAGGTCCACGAAAGCCCACAGCGGATGGCGCCCGAAGTAAATATGGTTGTGCAGCAGATGCAGCGTGAGCAAGCCGACGATGAGATATTTCCAGGCCAGATAGGTGCTCAATCCAACCAGGCCGGATTGTGCCAGCCGTACCAGGGCCGAAACGGGCCGCGGCACCAAGCCCCACGCGGTCAGGGGCCAGCTGATAAGCCACCACAAAACAAATCCGATGACCAGCGGGAGCAGAAGCTTCAACCAAGTTGCCCAATGGTTCACAAAACCCAGGTGCGCGCGTGCGAGTCGGAAGGGGAGTGGATTTTCACCATTGTCGCCGCCGAGCATTGAAAGCAGCAGCAAGCAGAGCCAGAATACCCCCAGCATCAGGCCGAAACTCATGACCGAGTAGAGTAGCATCAGATCGAAGGAGTCGCTCTTGAAGGCCAACCGCGTGGCGAACAGGTTCAAGTGCGCCGTCCAGTTCAACGCCGGCCCAAGTTGCCAGTAAAGCCAGGCGCGTAGCAGCAGTAGTCCCGCCAGTGTGGCCAGAAAATGCCAGCGCTTCACCCGCGCTGGCTCCGTTCGGCGCAACGTCCCGACGAGCGTGGCGGGGATCGCGGTCGCCAGTGGGTCGAACGGCAGGGCCCGCCAGTTCAGCCACAGCAGCAGACCGGCGAAGTTCAGGATGAAATCAATCAGGGACATCGAACGTGATGCGTGATGCGTGAAAACGGAATCGGAGCGCGGCGACTTGATCACGCATCCCGCATCCCGCATCACCTCCTCACATCATCCTCAACAATGTCTCCGCCATCTCGCTGGGCGTGACCGCGACGCCGATGCCTGCGGCTTTGAACGCGGCGATCTTTGCCTCGGCCGTGCCTTTGCCGCCGCTGACGATGGCGCCCGCGTGCCCCATGCGGCGTCCGGGCGGCGCCGTCGTGCCGGCGATGAAGCCAGCCACGGGTTTCTTACAATGCTTCGCGATCCACTCTGCCGCTTCTTCCTCCGCGCTGCCGCCGATTTCCCCGATCATGATGATGCCGGTGGTCTCGGGGTCGTCGTTGAAAAGCTTGATGACATCGAGTTGCGACGTGCCGTTGACCGGGTCGCCGCCGGTGCCGACGCAAGTGGACTGCCCGACGCCGCGCGAGGTGAGCTGCCAAACGGCTTCATACGTCAGCGTGCCGCTGCGCGACACCACGCCGATGTTGCCCTGCTTGTGAATGTAACCAGGCGAAATGCCGATCCGGCAGCCGCCGTGAGAATCCTTGCCCGCGCCCGGCGTCACGATGCCCGGACAATTCGGGCCGATGAGCCGCGTGCGTTTGCCTTCCATCGCGCGCTTTACCTTCACCATGTCGTTGACGGGAATTCCTTCGGTAATCGCGACGGCGAGTTCGAGGTCGGCGTCCACCGCTTCGAGAATCGCGTCCGCGGCGAACGGCGGCGGCACGAAGATGGCGCTGGCGGTCGCGCCGGTTTGTTTCGCGGCTTCGGCGACGGTGTCGAAGATCGGCACGCGCTGCCCGCCGTACTCGAAGAATTGCCCGCCCTTGCCAGGCGTGACGCCGGCCACGACTTGCGTGCCGTAATCAATCGAGAGTTGGGCATGCCGGGCGCCGAAGCTGCCGGTGATGCCTTGGATGAGAACTTTGGTGTTGGGTTTAACAAGGATGGCCATGAGGAGAATTTACGATTTTAGATTTACGATTTACGGGTTTAACTCAAAACAAGTCCGGCTGCTGTTTGCGCCGCTCTTTGATGGCTTGAAGCAGTCTTACGGCTTCAAGGTCTTTTTCACGCCCAGCGGCGGACTTGGCCGCAATGAGCGCATCTAGGCTGAGAATGCGAAACACGCCATAGGACATCCTCTGCGGGACGGACATTTGGAAAACTTGCTCATAATTGCCGATGCCTGACACCTCCCCCAAGCAATCCAGAACTCCCACATCGGTATTCAAATAAAGGTTCTTCAACCGGTCACAAAGGTCGTCGGTCAATTCCAGCGGCAGCTTGTTGGCAGTCAAACGATGGCGAGGATGCAAATCTTTCACAGCAGCCTCGATTCGCCGGAGATTTTCCCGGCTGAACCGGCAGCAGATGTCCAAATCCAAAGTGACCAGCGAAGCGCCGTGCAAAACGCCACAAACGCCGCCGATGATGACGAATTCCACCTGTTGCGCTTGAAGCCGGGAGAGCAGCGCCTTGTCATTTTGCGGCATGATTTTCTCCCGCTTCCTTCAGTTCCAGAATCATGTCCAAAGCGTGTTGATGCTGTTCAAGCCTTTGCTCCGGTGTCATCCGGAGAGCATCCTCGACCAGCGACATATCGAATCCGTATCTGGCTGCGGCACGCCAGACCGGGCCGGCCTCCGGCGGCACCACATATTCGCCGTTCATCTGCGCCAAGGTCGCTGCGTCAATCATGGAATCAAAATAGAGTCTGCGCGTGGGTTTTCAATCCGTCACTTCGCGTGCCGCTTGTGAATGCAAATGGTGTTGCCGTCCGGATCGGAGATGAAGGCCATTTTGCAGACGGGCGTCGGGAACGGTTCCATTTTGAACTTCACGCTCTTCGCGCGCAGTTCGGCGATGGCGGAGTCGAAGTCCTCCATCTCCAGTCCAACCGAGCAACCGTCCGAGCGCGGATTCCAATCCGGCGCGCCCGCGCCGAGCGAGAGCGTGCCCGCGCCGATGTCGTATTCCGTCCATTGCATTCCGCCGGGTTCGCCGACGAGCATTGTGGGCTTCAGGCCGAGCACGCCTTCGTAAAACTTCCGCGCCCGCGCCATGTCGGTGACGGGGTAACAACTGAAGGCAATTTCCGTTACTTTGAGCATCGCTCGGTTTGACTAATTCCCGACAGCCTTAACCACCTTCTGCGCCGCGTCGGCCATCGAATCGCCGGTGATCAGCGTGAGGCCAGACTCCGCCAGAGTCTGCTTGCCGGCAATCACGTTGTTGCCTTCGAGCCGGACGACGAGCGGGAGTTTCAAGCCGGTTTCCTTTACCGCCGCGACGATACCAGTGGCGATGACGTTGCAATCCATGATGCCGCCGAAAATGTTCACGAGGATGCCTCTCACGTTCGGATCCTGGAGGATGATCTTGAACGCCGCCGTGACTTGTTCCTTGGTCGCGCCGCCGCCCACGTCGAGGAAGTTCGCCGGGTTGCCGCCGAAATGCTGGATGATGTCCATCGTCGCCATCGCGAGGCCCGCGCCGTTGACGAGGCAGGCGATGCTGCCGTCGAGCTTGATGTAATTGAGCTGAAACTTGCTGGCTTCAGTTTCCAGCGGCGCTTCCTCGGCGAGGTCGCGCATCTCCAGAATGTTCTTCTGGCGATACAGCGCGTTGTCGTCGAGGCCGATCTTGGCGTCCACGGCGCAAAGGGTTTCCTTGCCGTCCGGGCCCGTGATGATGCACAGCGGATTGATTTCCACCATTGAGGCGTCGCACTCCCACCAGGTTTTGTAAACGCCCGCCAGCAGTTTCACGGCACTGTTGAACGCGTCGCCCTTGAGTTGCAGCGCCGAAGCGATCTTGCGCGCCTGATAGGGCATGATGCCGATGGCGGGGTCAATCCACTCCTTGACGATCTTCTCCGGCGTCTTGGCGGCGACCTCTTCGATGTCCACGCCGCCTTCCGTGCTCGCCATGATCAGCGGGCGCGACGTGGCGCGATCCAGCAACACGGCGAGATAAAGCTCCTTCTTGATGTCGGGCGCGGCGGCCACGAGCAACTTGCTGACGAGGCGGCCGTCGGGTCCGGTTTGTTTGGTGACGAGCACTTGGCCGAGCATGGCCTGGGCTTTCTGGAAAACATCGTCGGCGGTTTTGCAAAGCTTCACGCCGCCCTGGAAGCCGCTTTTGAAAGTGCCCTTGCCGCGTCCGCCAGCGTGAATCTGCGATTTCACCACGACCAGGTTCGCGCCGTTGGCGAAGATTTTTTCCGCAATGGCGCGGGCTTGTTCCGCGGTGGCGCACACCTCGCCCGGCGGCACGGCCACGCCGTATTGTGACAGAAGTTGTTTGGCCTGATATTCGTGAATGTTCATTTTGTTAAAACGCTCCCGGATTGAACGAAGCTTCGCGTGGAAAATCAATCTTTAACCCGGCGCGCGGAGAAGCTTTGAGCGCCCCGTTGGCAGCGTAGCGGCCTAACCCTCCCAGCTTGCGGTGGGGTCGGCGACCCGGCTGCAAGTTGAAAAACCGGCCCACTAACTCATTTGCGGGTTGCGTTTGGCGGGTGGCGTCAAGTATTTCAGGGGCGTTCGCAGGCTGCTTGCCGCCGCCCGCAATACGCAATCTGACCTATGAGCATCGTTACCAAGACCGGCGACAAAGGCATGACCGCCATTATGTATGGCCGCCGCGTCTCCAAGTGCCATCCCCGCGTGGAAGCCTATGGCTGCGTGGATGAACTCAACACCGCCCTCGGCCTGGCCCGCGCCACCGCGGAACACGATTTCATTCGCGAGCCGCTGTTGCTGATTCAAAAGGACCTCGTGAGCCTGATGGGCGAACTGGCCACGGCGGTCGAGGATTTGCCCCGCTTTGTGAAGGACGGTTATACGCTGGTCACGTCGCAGATGACGCACAAGCTGGACGCGCAGGTGCGCGAGATTGAGGCGCAGAGTATTTCTTTCAAAGGCTGGGCCACGCCGGGCGGGAGCGTGAATTCCGCCGCGCTGGATGTGGCGCGAACCGTTTGCCGCCGCGCCGAGCGCCGCGTCTGCGCGTTGCAGGAAGCCGAGCAACTGCACAACGCCGAGATCATCATTTACCTCAACCGCCTCGCAGATTTGCTCTGGCTGATGGCGCGGCGGGTGGAAACGGAACTCAGCCGGCGGTAGCGCCCGGACGGAAACCCCCGGTTTGCCATTTCCTGCTCGGCCTCGAAACCAGGGGAAATTCGAGGACGAGAACGGGGACGACTCGATTTCGGCTGCCCACACCTATCCCGGACGGCGCGCGGCGGCGGGCAGGAACTGCCGGACCGCATTGATCAAGGCCGCCACCGCATACGGCTTGCCCAAAAAGGCCTGGGGCCGCTCGGCATGATCGCCGGCCAACGCCCGGGCCTCGTCATAGCCACTGGTCAAAATAATTGGCAGTCCGGGCACCAGTTGCCGCAAGGCCGCCATCGTCGCCCACCCGTCCATTCGCGGCATGGTCAGGTCGCACAAGACGCAACCGATTTCCGCTTGGTGTTGCCGGAAGAGTTCCACCGCCGCGGCGCCGTCCGCCGCGCCGAACACTCTGAACCCCCCAATGCTTTCGAGCATCCGCATAGTTACGGTGAGCAATGCCGGCTCGTCCTCGACAACCAACACCGTGCCGCCACTCCCGGGTGGGTGACAGACTGGGACTACTAGCCTTGGCTTTTGGGGAATAGCTGCGACCACCACCGGCAGAAAGACCCGGAAGGTTGCTCCCTTGACCTGGGGCACTCGCCACGGTGACCACGCCGCCGTGCTTCCGCACTATCCCCAGCACCACCGGGAACCCCTTCCCGCCGGGAGGCGAG
Source organism: uncultured Verrucomicrobiota bacterium (assembly GCA_903828255.1). GTDB lineage: Bacteria > Verrucomicrobiota > Verrucomicrobiia > Limisphaerales > JADLHS01 > CAIKLQ01. The sequence continues at coordinate 1,028 of CAIKLQ010001006.1, read as the reverse complement.
AACAATAGTCGGCGGGCGGGCGGGCCCGGGGTGATTATCCTAAATCGGCGACAGAGTGGAGCGCCGGTCGGTGACCGGCTTTGCGCATTGCGAGCAGTCAAAGCCGGTCACCGGCCGGCGCTCCGGCGCAAGCTTGTGAAGTAGGCTGGCGCGCTGACCCGCACCGTCAACAGCTAGAGCCTCCTTACGGCGGCTGCTACGCCCAAGGTAGGGTTTTCAAACCGGCGCTTAGGTTGCTATTTTTCCCGGCTATCATTCGCCCGCTCGGTGGTTGCAATGGCATACAGTTGCCCCGCCGCATTGATCAAGGCGGTCGAGATGATCGAGACCTCCACGGTCTGGCCGGCTTTGGTGAGGCGTTGGGTGCGATAGGGCTCCAGAGTTTCCGCCCGGCTTAACTGGGCCAGCTTAGTCAATGAGGCTGCCTGGAGGGCGGCCGGGATGCGGTCGCGCGCGTTCAACAATAGCGCCTCGGCTTCGCTCCAGCCATACAACTGCACCGCGCCCGGGTTCCAGGCGATGATCCGGCCCTCCAAATCCTGCACCGTGATGGCATCGTGGGCATCGCGCACGACGACGGCCAGCCGGAGCAGGTCATTGGCTTTGCGCAGTAACTCCCGCGTCTTGACCATCTCCGTGATGTCCACAAACGTAATCACTGCGCCTTCGATCACATTGTCCTGGGTCCGGTAAGGCTGGAGGCGCATGGTGTAATGCTTCCCTTCCACCGTCAGCAATTCCACCTCTTTGGGGATCAGCGTGGCCAGCACTTCCTTTACGTCCGCCACCAGTCCGGTATAGCCGACCAGGTTGGCGACGATATGCGCCACGGGCCGGCCGACGTCGGAGGGGATCAGGTAGATGATGGTGCTGACTGCGGGGGTGAAGCGCAAAATGCGCAATTGATGATCCACGAACACGGTGCCGATGCCGGTGCCGGCCAGCAGGTTGTTCATGTCGTTATTCGCCCGCGAAAGATCCGCCACCTTGGTTTGCAGCTCGGTGTTGACGGTGGAGAGTTCTTCGTT
>CAIKLQ010001005.1 GCA_903828255.1 uncultured Verrucomicrobiota bacterium | reverse complement strand
GGGAAGGCCGAAGCCGCAAATCGAATCCCAGGGTGTTTTCCGCTTATTGAGAGTCCCGCGTGTCCGCGAGGGCGGAATTCCAGCGGAGTGCCGAGGCTTCCTGATTACACCGTCGTCTCGCGGTACAAGAGAAAGGCCGGACAACAGGTCCGGCCTTTTCACACACAGCGCAGAGAACAACGCGCCGACAACGCAATCACATTACCACCGCCCCGTTTTCTGCCCCGTCGCCATTCCGGGGGACAACGCCAAGCCAAACAAAAAAGCACTCCGAACTTAATCAGAGTGCCCTGCAAAATGGCTGCCGGTTTTACTTCGTGCCGAGGATCGCGTCCTTGGCGGCTTTCGCCACGCGGAACTTCACCACGCGCTTGGCTTTGATCTTGATCGCTTCGCCGGTCGCCGGGTTGCGGCCCATGCGCGCCTTGCGATTGACCAAGACCAGCTTGCCGAGGCCGGGCAGGGTGAAGCTGTTCTTGGCGTTCTTGTAGGCCAGTTGCGCGATGAATTCGAGAATATCCACCGCCGCTTTCTTGGTCAGGTCGCTCTTGGTTGCCAGTTCGGCTGCGATTTGGGATTTGGTCAGGGCTTTTGCCATAATGTGATCAGTTGCTTTTGGTTGTTAATTGTTGTCGTTGTTGACCACCGCATTATGATGGAGCGGTAATGTTGGCCAAGATAAAACTCCGTGGATATTGAGGAAGCCCCAGTTTTCTGATGGTTGCATTTCCTGTGTGCAACCAGGATTCGCCATCGCCGTTTCGGTCGGTCGCTGATCGGGGACTGATTCAAAAAGGATTCGGGCGGCAGCATCTGATGATCGGCCCATATATTTTTGGGTAGCCGAAGCGAGTAGGCCGCCGCCTGATTCCCGTCTTATCCTGCGAGCACCACCGATGCCTCCGCCTGCGCTTGAGCCTTACTTCCACCGACATCGCCTTCAGAGAGCGCGCTTGCTGTCCAACCTACGGCTTTCGGGCAAAATTGGCGGTTCCCATACATGAGGCCGCCGGACACTTGTTGCAGCCCGGTGACCCAGGAAAGGAAGGAAATGCCGACTTTGTCCACATTCTCGCGATGGTGTCCCCTGTTTTGCGTGGCCAATGATGATCCCGCGCGAGTGTGTGTGCGAGCCTTGGGTGAGCATCAGGCGCGGACTTCGACGAACCGCGCGCGGTGGAGTGGTTCGCGGCGCTCGACTACGGTTTTCGCGCACTACACCGTCGTTCTGCTTGGTTGCACGGATGCCGGCGAGAATCTGTTCGTGGTGGACGAACGCGCTGAACGGCTCTGTCTGCCCGCGCTGCAACATGATACGAACCGGCCTGAAGATGTGCGAAAAGTTGACGGCGAATAGAAAGGAGGCGGCGACGACGATGCCGCAGACGCGCGGCGCTACCTGGTGGCGACGAAGTCGCGGACGATCACGCAGAGGCAATTGCGGGGGCCGTGATTAAACGTGAAGCTCGGTGGGAAGACCACGGGGTCAATCATCGGTGCGACGCAGCCTCGGGGTCGCACTGGTCAACCGCGCGGACAACGCATTCGTGAAGAAGTGTGACCCAAGAGGCGATGTGGCGTCGCAGGCCACCGTGGCAAGGGTTTGAAGTGCTCCGGGGGAGAGGTGTTGCACGAAGAGGGGAAAAATCGTGCGTTCCTCCTGCTTGAAATGTTCACGCGAAGCTTTAACGCCCGCCTTGAGCAGACGGACGGCTTTGGGGAGTTCCTTGGCAGTGGCCGCTTGGCGCAGGCGCAGATCAATCTCCTGATGGTCGTGATAGAGGCGGTCGAGTTGACCTTTCTCGGCCACGGCGTGGTCCAGCGCGGCATAGGCCAGGTTTTCCTCCAGATCGGAATGATGCGTGAGGACTCCGGTCAACAACCGGGCGAGCAACTGAACCTCGGCCACCGTTCGCACGTCTGGCAGGAGGCGCTCCAACTCGTCGCAGAGCCGATTGAGCAGGGCGTGCTCGGTAGTAAGAGTTTCCGTAATGGTGGTCATGCGTCCTTCACCTTTCTTCAAGACGGCGGGAACGTCAAGGAGCGTTGGCGGGGGCGGTGGGGTGCGAGAGGACACCGCCTAGTCTGGTAAGCCGGGCGAAGTGGCACCGACTGGGATCGAATATCTTGGGGATGGAAGAGGGGTCAGGCAGGAGCAGGGAAGGAATCGTGTGCGCCGACTGACCTGAGCGGCCACCGGCCATTATCCGCCGGCAAGCCGTTGGCGACATTTGCGGGCAAACTCCGCGTCCCGCTCGAAGCCGATGAAGTCGGGCTTCAACTGCAATGAATCCTTGGCAACAATTGAATGCCTCTTTGCTCATTTCGACAAGTTCGACAAGTTCGACAAGTTCGACAAGTTCGACACGTCGTCCTTGGCAAATTCGTACCAGACTTTTTTCCCCTCCTTGCCGCCGAGCCGTGCCAAGCCTTTGGCCACCAAGAATGGGATAAGCCGCTCATAAAGGTCAGCAGGCTTGCAAGCGTGCGGACGGCTTGGGTGTGGTGCGTACTTCGCGGTCAATTGTGACTTGGTGAGGACAATCACCCCGCGCTCTTGATCGACTTCAAAATCTCGCCGGATACGGGCCAGCAACGACTCAGCCGAGGCATCTGTCGTCTCCCTGTCTGCAAGATCGTCTAGTTTGGTGGCCGTTTCGAGGCAATGGTCAACATGGGCGATGGCCAATTTCAGCGTATCAGGCCGTATGATCCCGTTCCATTCATTTTCGGCGATGACCCAGCAGGCCGCCTCAAAAAGCATGGCGATTTTCAAAACGGCACAAGGAGCGCCGTTCAGTCGGGCTGAAATCGCCTCCGAGCCAGCCTGTTGCAGGCGTTCGCGGTTGAATCGCTGATATTCCTCCCAAACGCGCAAAGCCGGCTTGGAAAAGGAGCAGGCAACCTCCAGCTTGCAGAGCTTCTGGAAGTGTGCGTTCAGCCAGTCAAGTTCAGCGGGGTCAGGCACCGGTGGCGTGGGGATAAACCGACCGTGTTTTTCGGCGGCATAAAAGAGAAAACGCCGTTGCAACCCGCTACTGATGCCCCGGCCTTGCAAGCGGCAAACATCGAGGGTGGCACCCAACAGAACGCTCGTGGATGTTTCCTTAACGAACTTTCGGCCTGAGCCGTTCGCTTCGCTCTTATTTCGCCGAAACGACTCGGAAAGGTCTTTGCAATCGTACAAGCGCAAAAACTGGTGGCTCACACGCTGACCATAGCCACTCCCACTCCAAGTGCCGAGCAGCACGTTGGCGTCGTCAATTAGCAATAGTTTGTCGGGCGCACCACCTGATTCCCGATAATACTCGTCGAACAAAGACTCGCTGCTGCAAAGTGCAGGCAAAAAGCTCTCCGGTGGGAGCGCGAACTTGGCGAACTTTTCGGCCAGATTTATCGCGCTAGACTTGCGCTCGCCGGCCCGTCCCGCAGCGAGTGCAAAAATGTTGGGGTAAACTCTTTGAGTACCTAACGGGAAGGAAACCCGGCGGCCCAGGCACGTCGCTATGATCGGCAGGATCGAACCGACGATATAACTATCGGCGCTCTCCAGTTGTTCACGGGCATGATTCACGTAATCTTCCAGAAGTGAGTTCGGAGGGTAAATCGCCGCCTCGAACTCAAAGCGCGCTGGGGATGTCGAATTTGTCGAATTTGTCGAAACCTCGGCGGTAGAGGTGCTACTGGCGGAAGATTCGCCTGTCGTCTCAACTGGCCTGGGCTGAGCGGGATTTTTCGCAATGACTGGTCGCTTGGATTCTCCGGCCTTGGCCTGCCTTGGTTGCGACAATCTGCGGCGTATGCCAGCTGCTGCCATGTCCATCATCATTTGCATCTCTATTGGCCAATTTGCATTTCGCAAATTAGCGACAGTGTCGCGGTCCAGTCCAACTGGCGATGGATTTATGCCGGTTGCCTGACCTGGGCGCACGCTGCCGGCGGCATTATTCTCACTGGCGCGCTCGGCGACAGCGATCACTGGCTTCTGATTTTTTGGCTCAATCTGTGGGTTTTTCATTTGATTTATCCTCGGCCCAACACGCGACTCGGAAACTCGCGGGCGTGGGCGCCATTATTTTTTTTTGTTTTCGTTATTCGCGGCGTCCATCGGTCTTTTACATTCGCAGCAATCAATAAATCGCTGCATCGTCGGTCCTAAGAACGGACTTTTTTGGCTGCACGTGGCTTCGACTGCACTTTTGTCTTTATGGCAGCGGAGCGTGGCTTATGGCGGCGAGCGGCGATGGACGGAATGTCGATTACCGTGCTCACCTTTGCTGCGGTTGTAGTTATTGTCATGCAAACATTGGTATTCGTTGAACCTGAAGCCGTCTTCGCCCAACGCCGCGCGCCAGCTCAACAGGTGGAATTCCCACTCGCTCGCGTCGATTACCACATCCGGAACCTGCTTCGTGCCGGGCCGGTTCCCATCATGTCCGTGCTCAATAGCGTCGGGCGACTTTTGCCAGCCAACGGCAAGCGCGCACGGCGAGCGATCCAGCGCGAGATTTTATTGCGGCTGGGCGCGATGATCCGGCGTGCCGAGTTGCGGCGCATCAAGCGCAAATTTGTGGGATTGCCGGCTGTTTAACCGGGTCAGCGGCCAATAGCGAATGTCAGCCGAAAGGTGGGCAGTACGGACCCAAGCAATTCCCCGGCAGAAGTGGCTCAAAGCAGCCAAACACTTGAAAATACACTGTTTGCGTTCCCGCCTTCCGTTTGGATTCCGCCCTGTGAAAGTCAACAGTAAATAAAACGCGCGCGTGCAGAGACTGGAGCACGCAATCGACTGCCCAAGTATTCCCGCTACATCGAATGGTCAGTGATTTTGGAGTCCCAGCCGTTGATTCCGTAACACTCATATAGTTTAGGATCCACTAGTTGCGTGATCGATACGCTTGCAACCGCATAAAGCAATTCCCAGTGGATAGCTACCGACAACGCAAAAGCAACCTGATTGCACTGACCGCCACCGAGTTAAGGATGTGCCGATTTGCCGTGATCACGCGCGCGCGGTGGCGAGGTCGCCAACCTGGTGGCTGGCTGTGGATGCGGTACGGCTCACTGCGCTGGCAGTTGTTTCTCGGCCTGCTGCTTTTGCGCCTCCTCGGCCTCGCGTGCCAGTTGGACTTTCGTCCGGATGGCTTCCTGATGCTCTTTAGTGCGCCGCAGAGCGATTTTTAAGCCCAAAGGGTGCTTGGCTGAGCCGTGGCAGCAACCGCCGTATAAAAACCGCCGGCGCGTCACAGGGACGGGAATCAATTCCTTGCTGCGTTTGTCTCGCTTGAACTGCTCGCTAGCTGTTTCGGCGGTTAATGCGTAAAAAAACTCACACACTTCCCCGTGAAAAAATTCTACCCGGCAGTGAGCTTTGGCGGCGCGGTAACCCCGTTGGTACGGCCCATATATGTCAATCGGCTTGATATACTCTAAAATATTGTGAAAATGCGCTTCCCACTCTACCGGCTTCAAATCCAAATCGGGTTCTGTCGCAAGCTGTCGGCTCGACCATTCACCGGCAATGGCTTTGTCAAACACATCCTGGTCGGGTGGCGAATCGCAGCGCAACAGCACATGGATGTGCGGTGTACAAACCAAAAAAGGATAAAACTGGTGAACTTTGATTTCCAACCAGGCAATGTAGCCGGCCATCTGCTTGTCGTCCTGCAAGCGTTTGACGGCAGCGACCATCGCGTCCAGCAGGTCGGCGATGTGGTCATGATCGGGATCATGCGGACAAACGCCTTTCTT
>CAIKLQ010001004.1 GCA_903828255.1 uncultured Verrucomicrobiota bacterium | reverse complement strand
GTTGAGGACATCATAGCCGTCCTGGATGCTGTTCGTGGCACTGGTGAGGCGGGCGGGAATGGTCCATTGGTCCGAGCCGGGTGGCGCGTTCGAGGACTAAACCTTCGTCGTCCACGGCGGGCCGAAGCGAGCGGGAACGGTCTTGCCGGCAAAGAGCGCGCCGCGATTCGTGCCGTGGTTGCCGGAGAGGTAATTGAACGCCAGCACGCCGACTTTGTTCGCGGTCGAGCTGCTGTTCGTGTTCGGGTAGTAGGTGAGCGACACGGGCGCGAAGGGGTTGTTGGCGTTGACCGCGTCCACCAATTGCACCGACCAACCGGTCCAGGCGCGCGAGAGCAGGATGATGTCGTTCTGGTCGTAACCGTTGTCCACGCCGAAGGTGAACAATTCGAGCAACTCCCGCGCGTAGTTTTCGTTGGCGATGTTGTTGCCGCTGCCCTTGCTGTTGACCGTGTCGAGATAAACGATCATGGCCGGACTTTCGGCGCTGATCTTGAGCAGGTCGTAGAAGGTGCAATTGGGATCCAACATGGCGTTGCGCCACTTCGTCACCTCGCGGTATTCCCAGTCAGTGGCGGTCACGCTGGCGGTGGTGCCGTCAAAACCCAACCCGCCGATGTAGTCTGCGCTCTTGCTCTGCTGCGTGACGAAATGGTTCTCCCAAAACTGCGACATGATTTCGAAAAGCTGGCGCGGAGAGCTCACCGCGCGCTGACAAAACCAGGCCCGCAATTCGCCCAAGCCAGCGGTGGTGAGGTTTAGCCGTCTGACTTGGCCGGAATAATTAATGTCCGGCGGACTCTGCAAAACACTGCCGTCGAGCCGCACGGTCAGATTCACTCCCGGCGACGCGGGGATATACCAGTAGCTTACCGTGTAAGTTGCGCCATTGGTGAGGGCAGGGGAGATGGTTTGTTGCACCGAGTCATTGAGGCCGCCACCGGCGCTACTGGCCACGAGCCGGAGACTGCTGCCGCCCGAGTGCGCCGTGGTGTAGCTCAAGGCCGAGTTGGTGAAATCCGGCGAATTGGTCCAAGTGCCGCTCAGCGCCGATTCAAAATCTCCGTTCGCCAGAAGATTCGGCCCGACACCGGCCGCCGCGCCGGCGACGAGTTTCACGTCATCCACATACGCAACGCCGGCGTTGTTGAGATAAATGTAAATGCGGCTGTTCGCATTGGCGGTGCCGGTGGCGGTGGCGTAAACCCACGTCGGCGTTGTCGGCAAGCCACCCGGCGAACTATTCAGCCCGCTACCGAGTTTCAACCGAAGCTTCGACGAGCTGGCGCTCGGCAAATACCAGTAGCTCAAGATAACTGGGTCGGTAGAGGCGTAAGTGTTCGTGACGGTATTGCCCCAGGAGTTGGTGGTCAAATAGGTCGGCGCATTTGTTTGGCGCACGTAGCTGCTGCCTTCCGAACTGGCGCCCGTGGTGGAAGCGACGTGCAGGGAACTGCTGCCGGAATGGGCCTGGCTGCTGTCAATGGCGGAGCCGCTGGCGCCGCCCGCGCTGGTCCAGGGGCTGAGCGCAGATTCAAAGCTACCGTTGACCAGGAAGTTGGTGCTCGAAATAGTGGTGAAGACGCGGTTGGTGGCGAGAACGTTGGTGCCGTTGACCACGTTCGTGGTGATGTTCTGCATGTAGAGATAGGGGTGCAGTTCAATGTCATCCACGTACATGTCGCCGGCGGCGGTGGTGAACAGATAGAACGGCGTGGTGGCCATCGTTCCCGTCATGTTGATGAACGTCCAGTTAGTCGTCGGATCCAGGAAGACTGCGTTCGTGGTCTCGACGGTGTAGCTGTCCAGCGTGTCAGGGATGCCGTCGAAGCTTAGTTGCTCGTTGATGTAAGCCTGCGGGCCGATGGCGGTGACGCGGTCGAGTTCATCTGGCGTCGGGCCATAGGCGAGTCGGTTCAACACATGCCCCGCGAGCGAAGCGTTGCTGTTCAGAGTCGTCGTGCTGAGCGTGAAGAAGCCGTTGGGCGCAGTGGCATTCGTGAGTCGCCATTCGTAGGCGAGGTTGGTGACGAGCGTGGGCGGGTTGGTGCCGATGATGTTGGTTGTGTAGCTCGTGATATACGGCGCTTGGAAAAAATTGGGGTTCACCGCGAACGGCCCGCCCGCGTTCGTCGCGCTGTAGAACGTGTAAGACTGCGCGCCGGGGTAGGGCGCGAAGCGAAGATTCTTCGTGCTACCGCTGCCGTTGATATTGGTGATGGCGGGCGGCGGCGGGTCGGTGGCCAGTAACGGGAGGGTCACGGCACAGGCGAGGAGAGCCCGCCATCGTTTGAAGAAATTCTGTGAAAGCATGATGACGCGCCCACCGTGCGCTGGTGTCCGCAGGTTGTCAAGATGCAGCTCCTTGGATTCGCACGGACGGGTGACGGGTTCCGTCCTGACCGCCTTTCCCCCCCCCCCGCCTCGGGAAACTCTCGTCCTCTGGCTGGACAATCCACCCCTCCCGCCGGATGATTCCCTGCGTCGCGAACCAATGACGGATCAACCTCACCAGCTCGAAAGTGCGCCGAAGCCAGCCGCGTTTCCGGCTGGCTTGAACAACGCATTTTTCTTCGCCGCCTTCAACGCGCTGTCGTTCCAACTCATCCTGGCCAGCCCGATGATTCTTTACGCGAAGTCGCTCGCCGCCAGCGCCACCGTGCTCGGGATCATCGCCGGCATGATGCCGTTGCTTGTGATTTTCCAAATCCCCGCCGCCAGTCACATCAACCGCGTCGGCTACCGCAAATTCGTGCTGGCGGGCTGGAGCGCGCGGGTCGGCTTCATTTTCCTCATCGCGCTCGTGCCGCTGACCAGCGGCTTCCTGAATCCCGCCAACCGGCTTGCGCTGCTCCTCGTGTTGCTGTTTTGCTTCAACCTGTCGCGCGGCATTTCCAGTTGCGCCTGGCTGCCGTGGATCACGGTCCTCGTGCCAGCGGAATTGCGCGGGCGCTATCTCATCCGCGACGCCGCCGTGCAAAATCTCGCCAGCCTCGCCACCTTTTTGATCGCCGCCGCCCTGCTCTCGGGCGAATCCCGGCCCTGGCAATTCGCTGCGCTCTTCGCGTTCAGCGCCGCGATGGGCGCCGTGAGCCTGCTGTTTTTGAAACGCATCCCGGACGTGCCGACGCCCGCGGAGACGCGCAATTCCGACGCGCCCGTGCCGTGGCTGGAGATGTCCCGCTACGCGCCGTTCCGCAAGCTTCTGCGCACCGTCATCGCGTGGTCCATCGCCTACGGCGGCATTACCGCGTTCACGGTCGCGTTTCTCAAGGCGCACAGCGGATTGTCCGAGGGCAACATTCTGCTGCTCAGTTCCGCTGTGTTTCTCGGCGGAGTGGCCAGCCTCTGGTTGCTCGGCCCGCGCTTCGATCGCGTGGGCAGCAAGCCGGTGCTCGCCGCCGCGTGCATCGGCTGGCTTGGCGTGCTGACGGGCTGGGTGCTGCTGGCAGGCGGGGTTTGCGAAGTCACGTTCGTCACCGTGCTGGTGCTGCAATTCTTCATGGGCCTACTCGCCGCGTTGGCGAACCTGGCCAACTACCGCCTCGTCATGGCCATCGTGCCGGCGATGGGCCGCAACCATTTCTTCGCCCTGTTCTCCGTGTTGAGCAACGTCACGCTGGGCCTCGCGCCGATCGCGTGGGGCTTGCTCATTGATGCCGTGGGTGATCACGCGCTGCGTTGGCTGGGATTGGAGTGGAATCGCTTCACCGTTTTTTTTGCGGCGGCGGCGGCGGCCTTTGCTGTCACGTTCGGAGTAGCGCGGAAGTTGGAAGAACCAAAGGCCGCGAGCCTGGAAGCCTTGCTGCGCGAAATCCTGATTCAATCCCCGCAGCGTTTCTTGCTGCGCTTCTGGTCGCGTGACTGAGCCGCCGGCGTAAGCTCGGCGTCGCGCCGGTCCTACGTTTGTTTTCTCCCCGCTTGCCAGCCTGCCACGCTCTCCCTATGCTCCGCGTCCAACTGTTATGAACAACTCACTTCGCTTCAAACTCTTCGTGATGATGGCCCTGGAATTTTTTATCTGGGGTGCGTGGTTGCCACTCATCTTTGGCTACTTGCCCAGCCTCGGATTTTCACCGGCGCAACAATCCTGGATTCTGAACGCCTTTCCCATCGCGGCCGTCGTTGGCATGTTTTTCAGCAATCAGTTCGCCGACCGCAATTTCGCGGCGGAAAAGTTTCTGGCGTTTAGCCATCTCATCGGCGGCGTGGCGATGATCGGACTGGCGTTCACCAAAGCTTTCTGGCCGTTCTTCGGTTTGATGCTCGTGCATTGCCTGCTTTACGTGCCGACGATTTCGATCACGAACTCCATCGCGTTCGCCGCCATGAAGGATGCGCAGAAGGAATTCGGCATCGTGCGCATGGGCGGAACGATCGGCTGGATTCTGGCCGCGTGGCCGTTCACGTTTATCCTCGTGGACTGGGACAAAGTTCACGCCGCGAACCCGCAAGGGTTGGTCAACTGGCTCGGCGCGGTGCTAAGTTCTGGACTCAGCGGCGATGCGCTCAAATCCGCCACCGCTTGGACTTACGTCGTCGCGGGCGTGGCGTCGCTGGTGCTCGCCGGGTTCAGCTTCCTGCTGCCGCATACGCCGCCGAAAAAGGCCAGCGAAGGCGCGACCGAAAGTCTTGCGTGGCTGGAAGCCATGAAACTCCTCAAGCATCCGTTCGTGCTCGTGCTCTTTCTCGTCACGCTCGTGGATTCCTTCGTCCATAATTGCTATTTTAACTGGACCGGCTCGTTTCTGGGCGCGGCGAAAGAAGCCGGCGGCGTGGGGATTCCCGGCAACTGGATCATGCCCGTGATGAGCATTGGCCAGATTGCGGAAATCCTCACCATGTTTGTCCTCGGCGCGACGTTGAAGCGGCTCGGCTGGCGCACGACGATGATCTTCGGGATTCTCGGTCACGCGGCGCGCTTCGCGGTGTATGCGTTTTTCCCGCAGCACAAGGAACTC
>CAIKLQ010001003.1 GCA_903828255.1 uncultured Verrucomicrobiota bacterium | reverse complement strand
GTTTTGGTGGAGCCGCATTCAAAAAGCGAAGAATCAAACGCCGCCCTACGTCACGGACGTTCTCAAGCGCGGCGAAATCAGCCTCACCATCACCGCCACAGGCAATCTTGCGCCGACCACCGAAGTCACCGTCGGCAGCGAACTCTCCGGCACGACGCTCGAAGTCTATGTGAATTTCAATGACCGCGTGACCAAGGGAAAACCGCTCGCCAAGCTCGACACCAGCAAACTTGCCCAGCAAACCGAGATCAGTCGGGCCGCCGTCAAATCCGCGCAAGCCAAAGTCACCCAAGCCGAGGCTACCGTGAAAGAGAGCGCCGCCACGCTCACCCGCCAACAGGAACTTCATCACGCCAGCTTGATTTCCACGTCCGACCTCGATGCCGCCACGGCTACTGCCGATCGCGCCCGCGCCGATGTGGTGAGCGCGCTGGCTCAGGTCGGCGAAACGGAGGCCCAGGTGCGAATCAACGAAAACGATTTGTCCAAGGCCATCATCAAGTCGCCGATTGATGGCATCGTGCTCACGCGCACCATCGAACCCGGCCAGACCGTGGCCGCGAGCTTCACCGCGCCGCAGTTGTTCGTCATCGCCGAGAAACTGGAGCGCATGAAACTGGAAGTCGCCATCGCCGAAGCGGACATTGGTCGCGTGGCGAAAGGCCAGCGCGCGACGTTCACTGTGGACGCGTGGCCGGATCGGGAATACACCGCCATCGTTTCGGTCGTTGCCTACGGCTCGCTGGTGAAGGACAACGTGGTCACTTACGAGGCGGATCTCGAAGTCAGCAACGACGACCTGAGCCTGCGTCCTGGCATGACCGCCACCGCTGACATTCGCGTCGCGGAAAGCACGAACGTGTTTCTCGTGCCCGCCGCCGCGCTGCGTTTCGTTCCCGCGAGCACCGTCGCGGCACCGACTGCCGCCAAGAAATCGTTTGTGCAAAGCCTGATCCCGATGCCGACCCGCCGGGGTAATCGTCCGACCGGTGCCGACGCCAATGGAAAGTCCACCACGGGCGCGCATATCTGGGTGCTGCGTGCAGGCCACCCCGAATCCATCGCCGTGAAACTCGGGTTGAGCGACGGCCGCAACACTGAGGTGTCCAGCGCGGAGCTGACCGAGGGCATGGTCGTGGTCCTGCGCGCCAACGCTCCGGCCACATGAACGCGCCCGCGCCATCGCCCCTGATCGAACTGCACGGCCTGACGAAGACTTACGGAATCGGTGACGCCGCGTTTCAGGCTTTGAAGGGAATTGATCTGACGATCCAGCGCGGCGAATTCGTCGCCATCATGGGACCAAGCGGCTCCGGCAAATCCACGCTCATGAACGTGCTTGGTTGCCTCGATACGCCCACCGCCGGCAGCTATCACTATCAAGGCATCGCCGTGGAAACCCTGGATGCCAACCAGCGCTCGCTGCTGCGGCGCTATGCGCTGGGCTTCGTGTTCCAGGGATTCAACCTGCTCGCGCGGACAAGTTCTTTGGACAACGTGGAGTTGCCGCTGCTTTACCGCGGCGTCTCGCGCAAAGATCGCCACGAAAAAGCCGTGGCCGCGCTGACGTCCGTCGGACTGCCGACAAAGTTGCGCAGCACGCCTGCTGAACTTTCCGGTGGTCAACAGCAGCGCGTGGCCATCGCCCGCGCCATTGTCACCGAACCGAGCACGCTCTTCGCCGACGAACCCACGGGCAATCTCGATACCGTCACGACCCGCGACATCATGGAGCTGCTGACGCGCCTCAATCAGGATCGCGGTATCACGGTGCTGATGGTCACTCACGATGACCACGTAGCCGCCACGGCCCGGCGCACGGTGCTGATCAAAGACGGTCTGATTGAATCAGATCTCGTTCGGAGTTGAACCCCTGACGCACATGATCTGGAACGCGTTTGCCATCGCCGTGCGGGAAATCGGGCGCAACCTCACCCGCGCCTTTCTCACCGTGCTCGGTATTTTCATCGGCGTGGCCGCCATTATCACGATGGTCACGCTCGGCCAGGGCGCGACGCTGGCAGTGAAGGCGCAAATCTCAAGTCTCGGCAACAACCTCCTCACGCTGCGTCCCGGCGCGGGATTTGGTTCGCGGGGTTCCTCGGCGGGCGTGCCACACTTCACGGAGAAGGATGCGACGATCATCGGGGAGCAAATTGCCGGCATCGCGGCCGTCGCGCCGGTCCGGACCGCTTCGCTGAGCACGATCTATTTGCAAAACGCCCGCGCTTCATCCGTCACCGGCACGACGCCAGTTTATTTTCAGATCAACAAGTGGAATCTCGCGGAGGGCCGCTTCTTCACCGACGCCGACCTTCGCACCGGCGCGGCGGTGTGTGTGATCGGCAACACCGTGCGCAAGGAACTCTTCGGCAGCGAAAATCCCATCGGGGCAAAGATTCGCATTGGCAAAGCCTCCGTCGAAGTCATCGGCCTGCTCGTCGCCAAAGGTCAGGCAGGCATGGGCGATCAGGATGACACCCTCATCATGCCGCTCTCGGCGCTCCAGCGGCGATTGATCGGGAAGACTTCCTCCCACGACATCAACCAGATTTCGATTTCCGCGCAGGACGGCATGGACAGCAACGCGCTGATTACGGAAATCACCTCGCTCATGCGCCAGCGCCGCAATCTCCAAAGGAATCAGGACAACAACTTCAACATCTTCGACACGCGTCAGATTGCCGAAACGCTCGGCTCCACGACGCAATTGATGACCATGCTTCTGGCGGCGGTGGCCGGGGTGTCATTGTTGGTGGGCGGCATCGGCATCATGAACATCATGCTCGTCTCCGTCACCGAGCGCACGCGCGAGATCGGCATCCGACTGTCCATCGGCGCGACCGCGAGCGAGGTGTTACTGCAATTCCTGGTGGAGGCCGTCACGCTCTCCTGCGTCGGCGGTGTCATGGGAATTCTCCTGGCCCTGGGGCTCTGCGCAGGCTTGGCGCGCATGATTCAGGTGCCCTTCAACTTCAACCTGCAAATCAACCTCGTCGCCCTCTTGTTCGCCGCCGCTGTTGGAGTCGTCTTCGGCTACACGCCCGCCCGCCGGGCGGCCCGACTCAATCCCATTGACGCACTGCGGCATGAATAGCAGATCCGGACGGGACGCGGCTGTGTCGTCCTCGACCAGCCGCAGCGGGTCCACAATCGTTTCCAAATGGAATTCTGCGAAATCCGTGGGATAAGCGGCTAAACCACACAACCGGGCGGGCAATCCTCTCTCTGCCCCGCGGAGGGGGAGAGCGGGGAAAAGCCGCGCGGCCATTGACCCATTACTCGCTCTTTGTTTCCCCTGCCCCCTCACCCTGACCCTCTCCCCCGCCGCGGGGGAGAGGGAAGGGTCGCTGGAGCTTTGCAGTAAGTTCTATGATCACCGAACCATCGGCAGTCGCCGGTTCGCATTGAGATGGCGGATAATTCTCCCTCTCTCCTTCCGAAGGGGAGAGGGCCGGGGTGAGGGGACCGTTCGGCGTTGGAAGTTCGATGTTGGATGTTGAATGTTTCGCGCTCGCCGGTCGTTCCCCCTCACCCTGACCCTCTCCCCCTCCGCAGGGGAGAGGGAGGATTGCCCGCCCGGTTGTGTGGTTTAGCCGCT
>CAIKLQ010001002.1 GCA_903828255.1 uncultured Verrucomicrobiota bacterium | reverse complement strand
GGCTGATGGCCAACCGACCGCGCTCGATTACGCCAGCCGAGAGCTAAAACCAGGCAACGCGGTGCCGGTGATTACTCCGGCTGAGGCGCTCCGCCGCTCGGGGATGCTTTACCCGCAATTGCAGCCCCGGGACAATCCGCAGCTTTGTTACTACGCTCCGCCGCTTTCCGTGCCCGGCGTTCACACGCTGATTCCGTATTGGGAATGTGGCGGCGTGGCGGATTTCGGGGGCGAACCGATGCAACTGCTGCGCGTGCTCGTTCCCGCGACCGACGACCCCGCGCTGGTGCCGCAAGTGACGCTCAACGCCACGGCGAATAACAACTTGGTTTTCGCCGAGGCTGCCGTCACTGGCGGCACGCCGCCCTACACCTACGAATGGATGTCCTCGAGCACGGACCTTAGTAATTCCAACGCGCCGACCATTCAATACACGGCCCAGCCTCGCGGCCCAACCACCACCGAGGCTGTGCGCGTGATTGTGACCGATGCCAACGGCGTCAGCGTACCGGCGGTGCAAGTCGTGGCCATCGTCGGCGGCGGGGCCGGTGGCCCGGGCAGCGGTCGGCCCACTCCGAAAGTCGGTGGAGTGAACGATTATGGCTGCGAACGCGCAGTCTCGAACATGGGCGCGGCGCAACAAACGGGATTCAACAACCGCTTCGCCAGCGGCGGCTATGTGCGGCGATTCAACTTCACCGGATCGTCCTGCTGGGAGCGGGATTTCCTGGAAGGCGGCAACGGGCTGGACTCAACCTACGTGGATAACGCCGACATCGTATTCTACATCGGCCACGGCAACGGCGGCGGCTTCACCTTTGAAAGTAGCCAGAACGACGGCAAGGTGAGTTACCCGGATGTCGTGGGCGCGTGGGGCGATCTCGATCTCGAATGGCTGGCGTTGCTCTCCTGCGAAGTGCTCAAGGACACCTACAATGGGGTGAAGTGGTATGACCGCTGGATTCCGGCCTTTGACGGGCTGCACCAGTTGTTGGGTTTTGAAACGCTCGCGCAGGACAACTCGGGCTTTGGCGCGGGATTCGCGGATTGGACGCTGGGGCGGTACAACATTCTGCCGCCAATGCCCATCCGGGCCGCGTGGTTCCTGGCCAAGTCGCAATATCAACCGTCTGACCGCCAAGCGGTCGTGATCGGGGTGATCGGCCCGGGCGGTATCTCCAACTGTAACGATTACTTCTGGGGTCGGGGCTCGGTGGGACCGGACATCCGCGGAAGCAACATCCAAGGCTGCTGGCGTCTGGTTTATCAGTGAAGAATTGAACAGCGCTCGCCCCGAGGCCTTCGCAGGCTCGGGGCGAGCTGCTGCTGTGAGTCTGGCGGCGACTTTGTTCGGGTTGGCGTCGCTTCGCTGAAGTGGCGAACGACGCCGCCACGGAGCGCGGGTCTGTGACCCGCAGTGGGTCGGCAGGGTTGTCGGTGAGCGTTTTTCCAGAGACTTCCGCGGTGACGATCCGCTCCGGTCACCGCCCGCGTTCCGCCGGTTAGTACATTTTCCCCAGCCGGTGAATCACCTCCCCGGTGTTCTCCAACCACCAGCCGAGCATCGTCGTCAAATCCACTTTCGCCGTGAGCAAGGGAATGCCAATCAGCAGCACGAGAATGTTACCGAGAAAAATCACCACGGCGGAAAACACATAGCCCTGGCTCGTGATGTCCGTCTGCTGCGTCCGGAGCGTCTCCGCCGTAAGCGTGACGTGAAAAGCGTAGGCGGCGCCGACGATCAAATGAAACCACGGGGATAAATCCTTCCAATGCCAGATCAACTGACCGGTTCCGTATCCCGCCACGACAAGGACCACGTATAACGGGAAAAAATACGG
>CAIKLQ010001001.1 GCA_903828255.1 uncultured Verrucomicrobiota bacterium | reverse complement strand
CTGCTGATAACCCGGCGGCTCACTGTGGTTCAGCATCTTCTGCAACGTCCGCCAGTGCATCCCCGTCTCGCGGAGAATCTGCCGGCGGCTCACGCTCTCCACCCATACCCGGCTGCGTATTTCAGTCCAATTTTCCATATCTGCGTACATGCTTCAGGTTATCGAAGATGCCGCCGCTCGCAGTCCCCAACCTCGTCACCCATGTGACCCCCGCCGCACTTTTCAACCGCCGTTCACACCATCCCCGTTCAACCGGTAGCACAGCGATTTGGCACTCATCAGATCCATCGGCACGGCGGCAAGAAATTGCGGCACCAGCGCGTCGAGTTCCGTCGGGAATTTTCCGTTGCGCAAGCGGTAGCGCTCCAGGGCGATGGCGGTGATCGTGAATCGGCGTTGCGTCTCGTGGCGCAGGCATAGGGTGTGCGCCCGGTCGTAGTTCGGCATGAGGATGAATGAAACCAGATGCCGCCAGGGGGTCATTCGATTGGTCAGCACGGCGTCGACGGCGAATCCTTTCATGGTTGTCCAGAGTTGCTGGCTCGCTCCCGGCCCCGGCGTGACTTGTTGCAGTTGGCGAAAAGAGTCGAGAATGTTCTGCATTTGCCGGAGATAATACGCCTCGTCGGTTTCGGAATTGGCGGCCCATATCGGCATTACGACCAATTGGTTGAACGAACCTTCCGCCGTCTGGCTGCCGGGCGCTTTGCCAAAGCCGAGGCTGGCAGATCGTTCCCGGGGGCCGAGCGAGCGCATGTAGGCAAAATACGCTACCCCGACAGCGCGTTCGCCCGCGACGCCCGTTTCAAACGCCGCCCCCAAATCCAGCGCTTCCCAATCCTGTTGCATCTGCTCCAGGTTCGTCTCGCTCCAACCCGGCGCTTGCAGGGCCTCCCAAGTCGTTGCCAGCCCCTCGCTGGCAATCTCAGCGCGAGTAAACTAGCTGGCGAGTTTGAGGTCCTCGCGATGGAACTGCGCGAGTTGTTGAGCGCGTGCAGGTCCGCCGCCACGCGGTCGAGTTGGCGGGCGCGCAGTGCGGCAATCGCGTCCCCCGTGAGCCAATGGGCGGCGACGCGCAGTAACAGAAACGGATTCGTTGGGAGGTTGGCGAAATTGGTCGGGTCGTAGAAGTAATAGCGTGATGGTACCCGCGTGGCCTCACGGAGGTCCTGCAAAGCAGCGGCGGCGGTTTCAAAATGCGCGGCGAAAACTTCCCACGAGACGGCGTTGGTCTGGGTGACGCGGGTGGCGACCATCCGCACCTGCGGCTGGGCCCAATGGTGTCCTTCAAAATCAACCGCAAGGCCTCGTCGTCAACGGCCTCCGAAACGATGGTGGTAGTTGGTGGCGTGGTCGGTATTACCTTTGGGACGCTGGTCACTGGTGGTGTTCCCGGCGGTGCCTTTGGCGCCGGCACCGGCGTGCTCTCTTTGGGCATCTCGGACAGGGTGGACAGCGATGCCCATTGCGTTGCTGGCGACGGGTCGAAGTAATGAACCACCTGCCGTCGCTTCGGCTGCCCTTTCGTTGCCGCCTTGCGCAAGCCACCGGGCATTCGCACGAACTGGCTTTTTCCCCAGGTCCGGGGATCAGCGCCGAGGGATACCGCGTAGGTGAAAAAAGCGAGCAATAGTTGCTCGGCCTGCCCCTGACAGGCGAACCAGCAATGGAGCGATTTTCCGGCCGCATCCACCAACATGACCAGCGGGGCAAGCAACGCGAGATGTAACGCGAGGATCGCCTGGGCATTGCGGGAAAGGAACTGGTCATCGAACTCGACCACGAGATATTCGCGTGAACCGGTGGCGGCTTCGCTATGCCCGGACAGGTGCGGGTTCGGGCCCTTTGTCATACCTCTTTGTGCCACCATGGGAGAGGGCAGAATGAACTGCGAGGTCGCCAGCAACCCCGGCACGATGTCTCCGCGCAGACGCGTGCCGAAATAGCCCCTTGAAAACGCATGGCACAGCCACGGACTCCCCGGAAACAGCTTCGCGATGAACACGTCGGTGTCAACGTCCGT
>CAIKLQ010001000.1 GCA_903828255.1 uncultured Verrucomicrobiota bacterium | reverse complement strand
GCGCGGCTGCCGAAGCCCCCGGAGCCGCCCGTCGTCCGAATCCTCTTGCCGGCAGCCCAGGCGATGGCGGTGCTGAGGTTGTTGTGGAATGAGTTTTACCACCCGGCGCGGCTGATGCCGGCCTACGACAACATCGCCGCTCTGGCCAGTTATCGGCGTTGGTTGGGCGTGTGATTAAGGGCCAGAGCCTCGTGGGCCGGCGCAAATCATTCGGGCTGCGGAAAAAGGAAGGCGGCATCAAGGATTTCATCGCCGGTGAGAATTTTTCGATTTTCAACCCGCCGGTGCTGGCCCTGCTGGAAGCGGTGCCGAAGTTGCAAGGAGACCCCGCCTTGAAGGCCACCAATGAAGGCGTCACCATCCTCTGGCTGACGTGAGCGCACGAGGATGAATCAGAAGTCCTGTGCGGATGCCGAATGCAACGCCGAACACTCAAGCAGCTTCGCCCGAAGCGACAACGGAGCAGCCCCACCATGTTTACGCCGTGCTGCTCGATCCCGCCGTTGGCAAAGTCCGCAAAGTTCGGGCCGTGAACCGAAAGCGCGACCCCAAGCACATAATCGTCGAAGTCCCTTGCGCCGCCTGCCTGGCTTGACAGGCCGGCGGTTTCTGTCGGTCCCACCCCGAAACGGACTGCTCAAATCTGGGAGCAAGCGAGCGGGACGAGGAGCCGTGGCGTGGCCTTGGTCATGTTGTCGGCGTACCGGGGATCCGCCTTGAGCTTCTGCCATGTGGGATGCTTGCCAAACGCGCTCCAGTGTTCCTTGTGAACCTCCCGGTTTTCGCCCGAGGTCATGTAAATCAAATGCGGTAGCTCACTCCCGAGCAAGGTCTGCCCGTAGAAGATGGGTCCCAGCCCGACCTCGCGCATCGTGTCAATCTCGCCCGCATTGAACATCTCGACCTTGTTCAAGGCTTTGACTTCGCTGTGACTTTCATACGTCCGCATCTCGAAGATGCGCGGCTGCTTCTCCTTGCAGTAAGCGGGGAGTTCCAGCTTGGGCATCCCCGCAAAGGCGAGCAGGAGCCAACTGTCAATCCGCAGGAAAGCGGGATTCGCCTTGGGCGTCTGGAGATACTCAACTCCCGCCTTTTGATATTCGGGATCGGCGTTCAGCCGGAGCGCAGCGGTGGCAAAGGATTCCAAGGAAGGATATGGAATGAGCACATAGACGACAGGCGCATTGTCCTTCATCTCCATCTCGGTGAACACGCCGATGGGTTTGATGCCCAGCCGGTTCAGACCGGGAATCATCGCCTTCTGCAAATAGGTGTCCAGCAGATCGTGATTGCTGCCGGGCTTAAAGCGGTAGGCGCGCAGTTCGTAGAATTCTCGACCGGAAAGGTCTTTCGGATCGGCGGCTCGGGCCCCGACGTTGGCCGAGCCAAGGCTGGCGAGTACAGAGGCGGCCACGGAGGTTTTCAGGAAGGTTCGTCGTTTCATAGTGGGCATATCTTAGACCGATTACTGCCGGCGGCCAACCCAAAAGGGAACGTTGTTCCGCAAGATCACGATGCTGGACGCAGGGCCAGTCCGGCGACACGCTAGCACGAGAGCGTAGGTGCCGGGCTGCGTCGTCATCGTGATTGGCCCGGTGTCTGCCCGCGCCCGGCTTGGCTCATCTCGTACACCCGGACGTAATCCACCTCGAAATAATCCGGCAGTCTGGCGGTCTTGATGTCCCCGCCCCAGGTGCCGACTTCCTCGGTTAACTTGAGGTACTCCGGCACCTGCGAAACACCGCCAGCCTGGGTGCGCCAGATTTCTTTGCCGTCCACATAAAAGACATATTCCTCCGGCGTCCATAGCAGTGCGTAGTCGTGAAAACCTTCAACCAGCGCGGTGAGGGTGGTATTGGTCCCGGCGCTCTTGTGCTCCTTGCCATAGCCGTCCCAGTGGAGATTGAAAGTGACTTTGCCGTCGCGCCAGGGCAGTTCCATGATGTCAATTTCGGTGCCGTCGCGGCCCGCGTCGCCCACCTTGCCCACCCCGGAGCAAATCATCCAGAACGCCGGCCAGTGGCCCGGCTCTTTGGGCATTTTGCAGCGGGCCACGTAGTAGCCGAAGGCGTGCTCGAATTTGCCGGCGGTGTTCACGGCTCCGCAGGTGTAGCGGTCGCCGTCCTTCTTCGTGCGCAACAGCAAGGTGCCCTTGCCGCTCAGGTAGGCGTCTTCCGGGACCCAGTATCCATCGCGCCGCTTCGAGTCGCCCAGCCGGTTCCACTTCGTCTCGTCCAGCTTGGGGCCGTCGAATTCATCCTGCCAGATGAGTTTCCACTCCTGGCCCGCCGGCAGCGGCGGCAGGAAATCTTTCGCGAGTTTCGGCGCCGCTTGAGCACGCGATGTCAGGGCGAAGCTGAACAGGAAGGTCGAAACGACTGGCCAGAATTTCATGCGCGAAGGGTAATCCGCGCGTGCGTCAACGCCACCAAGAAAATTATTCTGAAACGACCTGCGGGTGGGTTACTGGCGGACAAAGCAAACCGGAAGGTTGGAAGTGGCGCGGGGGGCTGCTACGTTGCCTGGAGAATGGCGAGCGGTGTTTATGATCGTAGAGAATTTCTGGCTGCCACGGCACGAGCGGTCGCCGGATTATCCCTGATTGGCAGGGCCGCGGCCCTCCGGGCGGCGCCCGCTCCGCCGCCAACTGGCGTGGGCGGCTTCACCTTGATCGACACCCACTCGCATTTTTACGATCCAACTCGCGCTCAAGGCGTGCCGTGGCCGCCCCGCGATGAGCAGCAGCTCTATCGCCCGGTGCTGCCCCAGGATTACCGCGCGCTTGCCTCACCCCAGCCGGTGACGGGCACGGTCGTCGTGGAAGCCAGCCCGTGGCTGGAGGACAACCAGTGGGTGCTCGATCTGGCGGCGCGTGAGTCGTTCATCGTCGGGTTCGTGGGCCACCTGCCAGTCGGATCGAAACGGTTTGGCGGACATCTGAAGCGATTTGCGGCCAACAAGCTCTTTCGGGGGATTCGTATCCGCGACCGCAAACTGGAAGGCTTGCTGGACGCCCCCGCTTGCGTCAGCGATCTGAAACTGCTGGCGGACCACGATCTGTCGTTGGACTTGGTGGGTGGCGGGGAGATTTTCCCGTTTGCGGGTCGGCTGGCGCAGGAAGTTCCCGGCCTGCGGATCATCATTGACCATCTCGCGGGCGTGGTTGTGGACGGCAAGGAACCGCCGGCAGATTGGGTGCAACAAATGCGAGCGCTGGCGCGAAGGCCTCGCATTTACTGCAAACTTTCCGGTCTGGTGGAAGGCACGGGTCGGAGTGATGGATCAGCGCCGCGCGACGTAGAGTTCTATCGTCCGGTATTGGACACCCTGCGGGAAATGTTCGGGCCGGAGCGGCTGCTCTACGCGAGCAATTGGCCGGTGAGCGAACGGTTCGCGCCGCTGGCCACGGTGCAGGGCATCGTCGCGGATTATTTCCGCAGCCACGGGCGGCGGGCGGAGGAACACATCTTCGCATTGAGCGCCAAGGCCGCTTACCGTTGGGTGCGGCGCGA
This sequence comes from uncultured Verrucomicrobiota bacterium, assembly GCA_903828255.1. Lineage (GTDB taxonomy): Bacteria > Verrucomicrobiota > Verrucomicrobiia > Limisphaerales > JADLHS01 > CAIKLQ01. The sequence goes on along the minus strand of CAIKLQ010001000.1, from coordinate 3,175 downwards.
AACCGGACAGCACTGAGATTGGCGTGAAGAACTACTTGCCAAGGTCCGGGCGCAGGATTACCAAACTGCCAATGACACGTCCCGATTATCTTGCGCCCTCGAAGGGGCTTCAGTTTTTGCCTCAAGCTCCACTGGAATCGCGAATGTTGATCGCGAATCAACAAGCTCACATTCCTCACGCATGAGCGACGCAACGAATCTCAACCAATTTGCAACGGCGGAACACGCTTTGAAATACTGGGCGCGGGCCGATGGCCTTCCCCATCGCTCGGAGGCCGAAGCCGTTCTGCTGGAATTCATGCCCCAAAAGATGACGCGGATTTTGGACCTCGGTACTGGCAACGGTCGCCTGCTGTCGCTGCTGCGAGCGGGCCGGAGCGCCACCGAGGGGGTTGCACTCGACTTTTCTCCCACCATGTTGGACGCTGCCCGATCAAGATTTCACGGCGACGAGCGCGTGCAGGTCATTGCGCATAATCTGGATCACCCGCTGCCCGATCTGGGGCCGTTCGAGGTGATCGTGTCGGGATTGGCGATTCATCACTGTGCCGATGAGCGAAAGCGGGCGCTTTATGCGGAGATTTACTCCGCGCTTTCCCCTGGTGGCGTCTTCTGCAACCTCGATCATGTGGCCCCAGCCTCTGCCGGACTGCACGCCAGATTCCTCCGGGCGCGCGGAATCACCGCAGCGGAGGAAGACCCGGCGAACAAACTGGCCGGAGTGGAGGTCCAGCTTCAGTGGCTGCGCGAGATTGGATTCGAGGACGTGGACTGTCACTGGAAGTGGTTGGAATTGGCCCTCTTTGGCGGAATGAGAAAAGTATGACTGCGACCGGGGTCAAGCCAGCGGAACGGCTCATGCGCTCCGCTCCCATTTCACTGCCTGACGCTTACGTCGGAGGGTGCTGTATGATCCTCGGTGTTCCCGAATGCTGAAAGGTCTTTCCATCCTCGGTTACGCTGGAATGGTCGGCGGCCTGCTGGGTCAATTGGCGGCCAGAAGTGTTTTCTCCGCTTCGCCGGCGGTGATCACCGTGCAGGCGGGAGCGGTCCTGCTGATGCTCTGGGCGCGGCGGACGTTTGGGCGGCGCAGCTTCCACCTGGCGGCGAATCCAACTGAAGGCGGCTTGGTGACCAACGGGCTGTATCGATACATCCGACATCCAATCTACGCCGCCGTGTGCCTGTTCATCGGGGCCGGTGCGGCGGCGCACTGGTCTTGGAGCGCGGGTTTGTCTAGCGGGTTGGTCTTGGCGGGGGCCGTGCTCCGCATCTTTTGCGAGGAACCTTTGGTGGAGGCGCGGTATCCCCAGTATGCTCAATACAAAGCCGCGACTTGGCGCATGATCCCTTATGTCTATTAGCGTTTCAGTATCCGATGGGACGGCTGACCAGATTGGTCTAACCAACCGCCGCCGCGCCTTGGGATGAACTGTGAAGCATTGGGGAAAATTGCCAGAACCTTCGAGCCGCGCGGGTTAAGCTTTGGCCCATCCTTTCCAGTCCTCAAGCGTTGCTTCGGCCATCACCGCCGCCGCCCGGCGAAGCCACTTGCCAGGCCGTTGCTTCAAATCCTTGAGTACGCGACCTGCTGCGGCCTTCTTCGGGGAACGCTCCTGACAATCGAGTCAACAATCCGGCAAATCGGCTCTCGGTCTTGTTGTTCCTCACTGCAATCGCCAGCGCCTTCCGCTGCCCGATCAACACGACGAGCTTCTTGCCCCGTGTGACGCCAGTGTAAATCAGGTTTCCCCCAACATCGGCTTGCAAGAGTTCGCGCCGAAGCTGGCGAAGGGCGAGGTTGCGTCGCTTTCTGGCGCGAGTGATGACGCCCGATATTTCCAAATCAGCGTGCCGGTGCAGCTGGGCAATTCGGGCGGGGCGTTGGTGGACGAGCGGGGGAATGTGGTAGGCGTGGGGTCCGCCAAATTGAGCGCAGGACGGCGCTGGCCGAAAGCGGGCCCTTGCCGGAGAGTGTGAACTACGTCAAATCGCCATCGCTCGCCTAATTACTTTTGCTCAGGTCTTCACGGGTTGGGTGCAGGATCAAGTAGTTTCCCAGCAACCCCTGTCCTGCGCTCCTGCAGCCACTTCCACGGAATCAACCCGTAGCTGCCAACCAGCAGGTAGCCCAGCACCGTCTTCAGAACATTAGGGGAAACGGGCTTCTCCCTCGATCTCCAGGTTCACCTCCAAGAGCCCCAGATGTTATTGCTATGCCGCTCAATTAGATTGACCCACCTCTGCTCAGATAAATTGACCCACCGCGTTGGGCTGGAGTGCGTTTTTTCTTTCCAAGGAGTCCGGCAGGGTCGCTGAGGCCACTTCTCCGGCGGTTGTGGTCCGGCAGCAAAAGTCCCCGTCTCACTTTCTCGACACTTTCGTGCCGGTTCCGTAAGACGAGGATCATCAATTACTACGTTAGCGTTATAAGCGAGAGCTTTGGTTTTTTGCAATAAAGATCCAGGAGCATTTCGAGTTCCGGGGGGACTGGTATCGCGGTAGCGCGGTGGCCGCCTTGGTGCTGGAGTATTATTTGCTGCTGCGATCGGTGCTGCGCGCCAAGCCCCGTCTGCGAGCCTGCCTGAGCCGGTGCAGGCACTGTCGCATTTTCTTCCTGACCGATCCGCGCAATGCCGGTCGTCGCAACCTGGGTTGTCCTTTTGGCTGCCGGGAAGCCCACCGCCAGCAACAGTCCACGCGGCGCAGTGTCGCCTATTACCGCGATCCCAAGGGTAAGAAAAAGAAGTCCGGCCTCAATCAACGCCGGGCCAAGCTCACGGCTCATGGACCCAAGATGGCCGCGCCTGGCGCTTCCGCGCCCAAGAAGGGTTCAGGCCAGTGGAACGAGGCGCTGGTGGAGCCTGTGCGGAGGGTCAGCAGTTGGATCGAAGGCTGGTGGGTCAGCCGGAAAGAGATCCTGACGATGCTGGTGAAAGTTTTGAGACAACACACCATATGCCGCCGCCGGAAAATCGATCCGGCGGTGGCTTGGTTAAAGGAACCTCCGCCTTAACCACTGAACACTATGGCGAACGAAGTTGAACTGGCCCATTTGGATCTGCGTTACGAGAGCTTCTGGCTAAAACCGGTCGCTCTGGAGGAGCGGCTTTTGGCCGCGATTGCCCAGCGGGGCATCGAGGCGCCGTTGGAAGGGGTGGAGGTCCAGGCGGTC
>CAIKLQ010000999.1 GCA_903828255.1 uncultured Verrucomicrobiota bacterium | reverse complement strand
CTTGATCAAATCAAACGCCGTCGGTTCACCAGCCCGCGCCAAGCCGGCCCCCGTCCAAGCGAGCGCCACGATCAAACGCACGCTCTTTGGAAATGTCTTGAGTAGTGATTTCATCAGGCGAGGTTAACAGGAGCGCGCGGACCGGCAATGCTGGAAAGGCGACAGCCGCGGACCGGCAACCACCGCCGCCGCGATGCAGAGTTCCGCAGGAAATTGCGTTGCGGAAAGGCAATGCCGCGATTTTAATAGGCACGTGGTTGAACCGAAGTATCTCCCCAATGAGCCGGACCTGATTCTCAATGGCTCGCACCAAGCGGCGCTGCACGAGCGGGCGCAAGCTGCCACGCGGGAAAATTTCGGGCGCGAGATTTTCGTCCGTGGGGTGGTGGAGGTTTCCAATTTCTGCCGCGAGAACTGCGCCTACTGCGGGATGCGCCGGGACAATCGCACCCTGACCCGGTATCGCGCCCGGCACGACCAACTTGCGGAACTGCTCATTGATCACCGGCCGCCCAGCGTGACGGACGTGAACATTCAAGCCGGTGAAGACCCGGTGGCGGTGCGGGAAATCGTGCTCCCCCTCCTCCGCACGCTGGAACGCGAAACCAACCTTGGCCTCAGCGTCTGCCTCGGCACATTGCCAACGGAACTCTACGACGAACTACGCGCCGCCGGCGCGAGCGCTTACATCATGAAGTTCGAGGTCGGCGACGCCACCCGCTACGAAATGCTCGAAGCTCCGGGCACTTTGAAAGAGCGGTTGAAGAACATCCACTACCTCGCGCAGTCGGGATGGAAGGTCAGTTCCGGGTTCATCGGCGGCCTGCCGGGCCAGACGTCGGCTGACCTCGTGAACAATCTGCGGCTGGCGAATGAACTGCCGTTGCACGGTTGCAGCGCCAGTCCGTTCGTGCCGGGCGAAGCCACGCCGCTCGCCGAATTTCCGTCCTCGGACGCCAACTGGACCTTGAATGCGATGGCCGCCCTCCGCCTGATGCGGCCCGAGTGGGTCATCCCCGCCGTCAGCGCCTTAAACCTTGCCACGGAAGATGGCTACCGCCGCGGGTTGCGTGCCGGTGCGAACCTCACCACCATCAATCTCACGCCAACCGATCTGCGCGAGGACTACGTCATCTACAAACGCGATCGTTTCATCATGACCGAGGAACGTGTGCTGGATGCCATCGCCGCCGAGGGCCTCACGCCCGCCGCGACGAGCCTCGCGGCGTTTTACCGGGCCGACGCCGGACGGGAAATCGCGGTCCCGGCTGGCTGAAAACCGCCATGCGACGCAAGGTTCTGCTCATCAACCCGAATCGCTGCGTGGTGCCGGAAGCGGTTTTCCCCCTCGGCCTGGCGCATGTGAATGCAGCTTTACAGGAAGCCGGCCACGAGACCCGCATCCTGGATTTTCTGGCCGATCCGCAGCCGCTGGAAAGTGCGCTGCGAGAATTCCAGCCTGATTTCGTCGGGGTTTCGCTGCGCAACATTGACAACGTGCTGATCCGCAAACAGGAAACTTTTTACGAGAGCCTGATAACGATTTCCGAAACGGTGCGCCGCGTCCATCCGCGTCCGGTCGTTCTCGGTGGCAGCGGATTTTCGATCTACCCAAAACGGCTGCTCGAAATGAGCCGCGCCGATTTCGGAATTCAGGGCGAGGGCGAAACGAGCCTCGTCGCCCTGCTGGCCGCCTTGAGTAACGGCGGAAACTTCACTGACATCCCCGGGCTGGTTTACCGACAAGGCGGCGAAATCATCACGAATCCGCAGCGGTCATCCGCTCTGAACTTGCGCCAGGATCTGCCCACGCGCTCCGCCGCGCTTGCGGCACAGTACCTGAGCCTGAGCGGCACGTTGAATCTCCAGACCCAGCGCGGCTGCCGCCACACCTGCTGCTATTGCACGTATCCGTTGATCGAGGGCCGCACGCACCGGCGGCGGGATCCCGAGGTGATTGCCGAAGAAATTCTGCAACTCGAAAGCCTGGGCGCGAAATACATCTTCATCGTGGATTCCGTTTTCAATTCCTCCGCCCGCCACGTCACAGAAACCTGCGAAGCCATCATCCGCCGCAACGCCAAACTGAAGTGGGGTTGCTTCCTGCGACCGCAAGGCCTCACGCCGGAGTTGATGCAACTCATGAAACGCGCCGGGCTTTCGCACATCGAGTTTGGCTCCGACAGCTTTTGCGACGCCGTGCTCGAGCAATATGCCAAGCGGTTGACCTTCGCGGACATCATGCATTCGAACGAACTGGCGCAGCAGGCGGGGATCGAACAGTGCCACTTCCTGATTTGCGGCGGCCCCGGCGAAACCCTGGAAACGATGGAGGTCAGTTTTGAAAACTCGCTCCTCCTGAATCGTCCGGTCATCATGGCCGTGATCGGCATGAGAATTTATCCCGGCACCACGCTCGCCGAACGCGCCCTTCGCGAAGGCCAGATCGAACCCGGAAGCGATTTGCTGGCGCCGGCCTACTACGTTTCCCCTGCGCTGACGGAAGAAGCCGCGTTCGAGCGGCTGCGCGCATTCGCGAGGCGCTCTCCCAACTGGATCACCGGCGATCCACCCGCGGATTTCGCGAATCTGGTGGCGCGGCTGCGGAAACGCGGCGTAGTCGGCCCGCTGTGGAGTTACTTCGCCCTGCTGCAACGCATCGCGCCGCAGGGCGCTGCGGATTTGAATCGTGCTCTTCCCACTTCCTAGAACCACCGGGCAGAAACACCGCGTCGTGATCACGGGCGCAGGGATCGTGACTGCGCTCGGTCTGGGCTGGCGCGCCAATGCCGCTGGCTTTCGCTCCGGCCGCGCCGCATTTCGACCCGTGACGCTGTTCGACGTTTCGCGGCAACGGAGCAAAATCGCGGCGGAATTGGATTTGCCTGACACGCCGCCCGCAACCCAACTGCCGGAAAAAACCGCGCGCCGCATGGATCGCGCCGCCCGACTGCTGCTATTCGCGGCGGACGAAGCCTGGGGCCAAGCGGGCTGGCTTCCGGGTGACAACCTGCCGCAGGTGATTGGCACCACCAGCGGCGGCATGTCGCTCGGCCAGGACTATCTCCGGCAAACCATTGCCTCGCCCGGAGCGCGCCGCCGCCAACCGGCGCGCGTGGTGCATTACCAGGCCCAACGACCGCCTTTGTATTTGTGCGATGCCTTCGGCTTCACCGGGTCGGTTACGGTCATTGCCAACGCCTGCGCGTCCGGCGCAAACGCCATTGGCCACGCGTTTGAGTTGGTCCGCGACGGCCTGGCGGAACG
>CAIKLQ010000998.1 GCA_903828255.1 uncultured Verrucomicrobiota bacterium | reverse complement strand
GTCGGCTTGGTCCGGCTGCGGTTTTCTTTCTGCTTGCGAGCCTTTGCTCGATCCGGGTCGAGATGGTCGCCAACTGGAAGAAGTGTCGGCACGCCCAACTGAAGGACACCATCAACAATCTCCTCAAAGACGCCGCAGCCCCCACCAACTTCTGGGCGCATCCCGAAATCGAACCGCTGCGGGCGCTGTATGCCGAATCACCTGGCTACCTGGAGGGCAGGCGCTTCGACCGCGTCTCGCACTTCAACGACGCGGGCAGGGCTTCGCGCAATTTCCGCGTCATATTCGACAAGCTCACGGGCGATTGGCGAGGGCCGCCGCTCAACCGTTCTTTATTCGCCCGTAAGCTTCCAGCGCCACCTCGCGGGCAATCGCGTGGCTGACGAGGGGTTCGGGATAGGTGCGGCCGAGTTCCACCCCGGCGGCCCGCAGGATTTCCGGGGGCGCGGCGGGCGGCTGGTGAAGCCACTCGTCGGGGAGCTGCGCAAGTTCCGGACACCACTGGCGGACGTAATCGCCGCGCGGATCAAATTTTTCCCCCTGCCGCGTCGGGTTGAACACGCGAAAGTATGGCGCGGCATCCGCCCCGCAGCCGGCGCTCCATTGCCAGCCCAACGTGTTCTGCGCGAGATCGGCGTCCACGAGCGTGTCCCAAAACCAGCGTGCGCCTTCCTGCCAGGGGAGCAGTAAATCTTTGAGGAGAAACGACGCGGTGATCATCCGCACGCGGTTATGCATCCAGCCCGTCGCCCACAACTCGCGCAGCCCGGCGTCCACGATCGGATAGCCCGTGCGGCCTTTTTGCCACGCGCGCAACCAAGCGGCGTCCTTGCGCCAGGGAAACTTTTGAAAGGCAGCGCGTAACGGCTCGCTGGGCGTGTGCGGGAAATGAAACAATAAGTGGTGCGCGAATTCGCGCCAGCCGATTTCGGCAAGAAACTGTGACCCACGCCACTTTTCCAGCGCCAGTCCGCGCTTCGCCGCGGTCCGCCTCAAACCATGCCACACCTGGTGCGGGCTGATTTCGCCGAAGTGCAGATGCGCCGAGAGCCGCGACGTCCCGATGACATCGGGGCGATTGCGTTGGTCGGGGTAATTGTCGAACGCCTTGGTCAGAAAGCGGCCCAAGTTAGCCGCAGCTCCCGCCTCGCCCGGTTGCCACGCGGCGCGGAGCCCGTCGGCCCAGATCATTCGCGGCTCCAGCTCCAGTTCGTTGAGCGGCACGGACCGCGGCCACTTCGCCGGTGCGGGCAGACTTTTCGGCGCGGACCGCGGCTCGGGCGGCTCGTCCTTGGCGAGGCAATGCCGCCAGAATGGGGTGAACACTTGGAACGGCTTGCCGCTTTGATTCTGAATCGTCCACGGTTCATGCAGCAGCGCGGCGTTGGAACTTTCCGCTTCGCAGCCAGCGCAGCGTAACGCTTCTTTCACCGTGGCATCGCGCGCGACCACCGCCGGTTCGTAGCGACGATTCCAGAACACCGCCGCCGCGCCGGTTTCCTTCAGGAGGGCGCGCAGCGTTTCAAGCGTCGGCCCGCGGCGGATGACTAACCGCGAACCCAACTCCCGCAACCCCACATCCAGCGCCCGCAAAGACTGATGCAACCACCAACGCGATGCGCCTCCCGGCGACCACGGCGCTTCCTCATCGGGAGCGTGGATGAACAGAGGGATGACGGCGCTCCCTCGCTGGAGGGCGGCTTGAAGCGCCGGGTTGTCCGCGAAGCGAAGGTCCTGGCGAAACCAAAAGATGGCCGGGGTCGGATTCACAAAAGTTGTTTCAAGGTCGCGTTGTCAAAAATCCGTGAGCGCCTGGGGGGCGGCGGGCGCGGGCGACGGCAACCCCGCCCGCCCCGAGGTTGTTCATCGGGTTTGGGATTCTACTGCCAAGTGCGTGGGATAGCATCCACACGGCAACGCAAAATTCAATAAACCCGCTATTCATGTGACGAAAACTATCTCATTTCAGACTCCGCCACAACCGTTCCACAAACCGGTTGTCCAGCCACCGCCCCGACATACTCGGCAGAGGTAAACTGGGCCCCCTGATCGGGGTTGGAAATCAGTGACGGTTGATTTCCCCGGTCAGCGCCGGTTGCTAGGCCGGCACACAAAACGCCGCTTCCAGCGTGTTGCTCAACTCCCACGCCAGCACGAATCGGCTCCACCAGTCCATCCCGGCCATCAGATCGCAGGGAAGGGCAGGGGAACTCTGCCGCAATCCGTGGTTTTGCAGGTTGGTCCTCCGCATCTTGCCGCTGTGGTCGCCAAATAATTTCGCGTGCGGCATTTACAATGATCGCCATCGCTGAGAGAATAGCCCTCCCTGCGGAGAAACTAACATGCCGCAGGTGAGTCAACCTGTAGAAAAAGATAAAAGTTATGGGCGATAAATCCCCAAAATCAAACCAGAAGAAGACGACGCAGAAAAAGGCGCTGGTCAGCACCGCCGACCTCAAGAAAAAGCAAGCCGTAGCGTCCAAGCAGGCCGCCCCAAAGAAAAAGTAGCCGCTTGCCACGGGCTGTCTTCCCTGATGTGAAAATCAGGGGAGACAGGTCCGGCTTCCCATGCTGGGGCGGAGCCGGGGAGCGCCCAATTCTCAAGAGGTAACGATGAAGTTGCGACAAGGTCAGGTCTGGAAGAAGGGTGAGGAATTCATTCGCCTCGTGCGCTTGGAACGGCTGCAAGTGGAATACAAGTCCACCACCGACCTCGCCGCCAAGAAGGGAACGCACCACCAGACTGGCAAGAAAGAATTCTGTCGGCTGCTCAAAAGTGCCATCCTCCTGGCGCCCGTTGAAACTCCAAAAAGTTCGCCGCCGTCGCCCCAATCCACCACTGACTCACCGGCAAACGGCGCAGCCGGATCGGCCTCAAGTTTGAATGCCAGCCTTGGGAGGAAAAAGGTCGCAGCCCAAGTCGTAGTGGTTTCCGAACCCTGCTGGGAAACTGAGCGACGGGCACTTTACCGCACGATGAAAATTCGCCTTCGGCCTAAATGTCGAGCAAGCCGGTGGTTGGTGCGCCTTGGAATCACGTTCGTGAGCACCTTCGCGTTCTTCGAGGCCGCGCGGTGCTTTGCGCAAGATGCCTCCAGTTTGCCGCAGGAGGTTGCTTTGCCACTTTCTGCAAAGGTCAAAGTGGATTGGTTGCTTCATCCGGAGTCATTCGTTTCCCGCGTGACTCGGGGGGGGCGCGAAGGGGAGATCGTGTTGCAAAACGGATTGGTTCGCCGCGTTTTCAAACTCTCCCCAAACGCCGCCACGGTGGGACTGGACAACGCCATGAACGGCGAAAGCCTGCTGCGTGCGGTGGAGCCCGAGGCCACGATCCAACTCGATGGCAAACCGTACGCCGTTGGCGGTCTGCAAGGACAACCCGACCGCGCCTACCTGCCTCCCGAATGGATCGCCAAGCTCACGAATTCACCTGCGGACTTTCAGTTTGTAGCTTTTCAAGTGGCGAAGCCCACCGCTCCCTTTGCTTGGAAGCGCCCCCGCCACGGCGCGAATCTTCCCTGGCCGCCACCGGGCGCGACGCTCTCGCTGACGTTCCGCGGACCAGACGAATCCACGCGGGATCTTTCGATCACGGTGCATCACGAGTTGTATGACGGGTTGCCGGTGCTCGGAAAATGGATCGCCGTCAGCAACGGGACCGCGCGCGCGATTACGCTGGATCGGCTCACCACGGAGCGGCTCGCAGCGGTGGAGGCGGAGGCGGCGGTGGATGAACGGCCCGGCGTGGCCTGGCGCACGCCCGCGATTACGGTCTTCAGCGACTACATGTTCAAAGGCATGGACGTCATCACCGGCAATCAGGTTGGGGCGTGGCGCGAAGACCCAGCTTTCAAGACCCAGGTGAGTTACGGGCTTAAGACGCCGTGCGTGCTCGTGTGTGCGCCACCAATCGGGCCGGGAGTCCAACTCGAACCCGGCGCGACCTTCACTTCGCTCCGCACCTGGCTGGTCATCCATGATTCGACCGACCGCGAACGGCAGGGTCTGTTCATCCGCCATGCGCAACGGGCGTTGGCCCCGTGGTCCACGGAAAGCCCCATCATGATGCATGTGCGCAGCGCCAAGTCGCCAGCCTTCCGCACCGCCGTGGATCAATGCGCGGAGGTTGGTTTTGAGATGATCATCTACACGTTTGGCAGCGGTCTCGAAATGGAGAACGAAGATCCCTCCTACCTCGCAAAGGTGAAAGCCGACGTGGATTACGCGCACCGCAAGGGCCTCGAGGTCGGTGGGTATTCGCTCTTCAGCAGCCGCCGCGTGGACGACGCCAATGACGTGATCAGTCCCCAAACCGGCAAGCCCGGCGGCGCGACCTTCGGCAACGCGCCGTGCTTCGGCAGCCAGTGGGGTTTCAACTATCTCCATAAGATCACGAACTTTCTCGCCCAGACCGGCCTCGATCTGCTCGAACATGACGGCCCGTATCCCGGCGACATTTGCGCGTCCACCAATCATCCGGGCCATCACGGCGAAGCGGATTCGCAATGGGTCAATTGGTCCATGAACGCCGGGCTTTACCGATGGTGTCGGGAACGTGGCATCTACATCAACCAGCCGGATTACTATTTCCTGGCCGGCGGCAACAAGACTGCGATGGGCTATCGCGAAGACAACTGGTCGTTGCCCCGCGCCCAGCAACTCATCCATGCGCGCCAGAATATTTTTGACGGCACCTGGACCAAACCGCAAACCGCCGGTTGGATGTTCGTGCCGTTGACCGAATATCAGGGCGGCGGCGCGGCGGCGACAATCGAGCCGTTGCGCGAACACCTGGATGCCTACGAGGGCCACCTCGCCAACAACCTCGGCGCGGGCGTCCAAGCCTGCTGGCGCGGCCCCCGGATTTACGATTCTGATGAGACGAAGGCCCTCGTGAAAAAGTGGGTGAGCTGGTTCAAGCAACATCGCGAAATCCTAGAGAGCGACATCCTCCATTGCCGGCGTGCGGACGGACGGGACATTGACTACTTGCTCCACGTCAACCCGCGCTTGAAGGAGCGGGCATTGGCGATGATCCACAACCCGCTGTCCCAAGAAGTGGAACGCGAAGTGGTTCTACCGCTTTACTACGCGGGCTTGACGGATGCCGCCTCCATTCGCGAGCAAGCCGGCAAGCGCAAGCGGATCAAACTCGACGCCGAACACCGCGCTCATGTGACCGTGAAAGTGCCGGCGAATGGCCGCACCTGGCTCGTGGTCGAAGCTCCCTGAGCCGGGGCAATGTTTGGCTTACGGCGACCTCGCGGCGTTAACCAGCACATCGCGGAAACGATTACACCCGCGGCGGGGGGCGGCTTCAGACCAAGTTTGGGTTTGTGCTGTCGAGCGCCTGGCGCACCGTTTGGGCAAGGGTGGCGCGGGTGTAGGGCTTTTGCATAAAACGCGCATTGTTCTGCGCCAGGAAGGACTCGCTGACTTCGTCTTTCGTGTAGCCACTGGCGAAGATTACCTTGAGGCCCGGCTTTTGGCGGAGAAGCGTCTCCGCCAAATCCATGCCCGAAATGCCCTCTGGCATCACCATGTCGGTGAGCAGGAGGTCAATGGCGCCTTGCTGTTGCTCCCACACTGCCAGCGCCTCGGGCCCCGAGCCGGCGGAGTGGAGGTGGTAGCCGCAAGCGGCCAGAATCATTTCCGCTAGTTCGCGCAGGAGCGGTTCGTCTTCGACGATCAGGATGGTTTCGCTTCCGCCCCGAAGCACCGCGGCAGGATCGGGGGCGGGGGCGCGTTTCGCGGTCGGCGCGGGGCGGGGCTGGGCGGGAAGAAAAATGTTGAAGGTGCTGCCCTGGCCGAGCTGGCTGTCAACGCTGATCCAGCCTTCGTGCTGTTTGACGATTCCATAGACGGTCGCCAAGCCCAGCCCGGTGCCTTGACCGATGGCTTTCGTCGTGAAGAACGGTTCAAAAATACGGCGGATAATGGTGGTATCCATGCCCGTGCCAGTATCGCTGACGCGCAAACAAACAAACGGGCCGGAGCGGGCCTCGGAGTTCTGCTGGACGACGGCCTCGGTGATTTCCGTCGCGGCGAGGGTGATGGTGAGCGAGCCGCCCTTGGGCATCGCGTCGCGGGCGTTGACGACTAGGTTCATGAGCACTTGTTCCATCATGCCGACGTCGCCTTGCACCAGGGGCAGTTCGGTCGGGGCGGTAAATTTCAGCAGGATGGTTTCGCCCACGAGCCGCTGCAACAGCTTGGTCATAATCGTGACCACTTCGCCCAGGTCGAGCAGCTTGTTGTGCATGACGTTCTTGCGGCTGAACATGAGCAGTTGCCGCGTCAAGGCCGTCGCGCGCTCGGAGGCAAAAAAAATCGCCTGGGCCGATTCAAGCAACGGCGGCGGCAAGTCCGGCCGGGCCATGATCATGCCGGAGTGGCCTTGGACAATCGTGAGGATGTTGTTGAAGTCATGCGCGACGCCCGCGGCCAGTTGGCCGACGGATTCCATTTTCTGGGATTGTAGCAATTGCGCTTCGAGGTTTAACCGGTCGGTGATGTCCTTGACATAGCAATGCACCACGCGACTCATCGGCACCGGATGAAAAGCCCAGGCCAAGGTTCGGCCCGCGAATATGGTCTGGTGCTGCAGTTTGCTCTGGCGGGTGGCGAGACAGGTGCTCACAATTTGTTCGACATCTTCCGGCAAAACGGCGCGGGGATGATTGCAGTTGACCGAGTGGGCGAGCTCCAGCGTGGCGTCGTTGAAATAACTGATCGTGCCGTTGGCGGCCAGTTCCAGGGCCGGATTCGGGCTGAATTGGGCGAAGGCGGCGAGCTTCTGCAGTTCCGCGTCCGTCCGCAAACGGTCGGCCGCCAAACCCAGCGCCGTCGCCACCGACATCATAAAATTGATTTCGTCGCCGGTGTAGACGCGTTCGGTCCGACTGTAGGCGGCGAGCACGCCATAGGCCCCCTGGCGCGAGGCTACTACGACGCTCACGCCGCTGACGATGCCGTGTTCGTAGAACAGCAGTGGCGCGACGAATCGTTTTTCCTCCCGCATGTTTTTGATCACGACCGGTTCGCCGCTGGCCAGCACGAATGCGGCGTGGGAGTGGCCGCTGGCGTCCAGCACCGCCGCGCCGACGCACTCCGGCTGCCAGCCGACGCCGGCGCGCATTAAGAGCGTTGCGCCGTTCGGTTGCAATTCGAGCAGGTGGGTTAGTTCCACTTCGAGGGCCTGGCCGACCATCGTGATGGCTTGGTGGACGAGCGCGTTAAAATCCTGGCTGACGAGCGCAAATTGGCCGAGCGCGGCGACAACGCTTTGCTGTTGCGCCCGGTTGGACAGCAAGTGTTCCGCGGCTTCGCTTTCGCGCGCCCGGGCCTGGAGCGATTCCGCCATCTGGTCAATGGTTTTCGCCAACTCGCCCAACTCCCCAGCGGAATCTTTCAGTTGGGTGCGGCTGGTGAGATCCCCGGTCGCCAGCCGGTTCGTCGTGAGGAGCAGTCTGCGGACCTGTAGGAGAATGGAGTGTTGGCCAACCGCCGCGCCGCCCAAAGCCAGCAAGCCCACCACGAAAACCATCCACGGCTCGCGTAACAAATAAATAAGCACACAGGCCGGCGCGATCGCGACAAACACCGCCGCAACCACCCGCATCCGCACACCGGAAAATGGATTCATTGCTTGGAGGCTCTCAAAAATCAGTTTGTTGGTGACCCGATTGAACGGCGCGAAACTAAAGCTTCCCCGCCCGGCCAGCAAAGTTTTTTGCGGACAATTGTTTCGGCGTGCTCATAACGCTTGCCAAACCGCCGCGCTTCCCTAAAGTGTGCGACCACTTTATTGAATATGGATTTGAATTTGATGCAAACACAATTGGCGATGGCCCCGACCTCCTCGCCAGCGGGCACCGCGCCCAATTCCACGGCCCAATCCGCCAATTTCGTGCTGATGATGGTGGTGATGGTGGTGATGTTCTATTTTGTGCTCATCCGGCCGCAGCAGAAGAAAGCCAAGGAACATGCGGCGCTGTTGAAAAATGTCAAACGTGGTGACCGGGTCATCACTTCCGCAGGTTTGGTGGGAATGGTCGAAACTGTGAAGGAAAAAACCATTATCATCAAATCCGACGCCTCCAAGCTGGAAATCACCAAAGCCGCCGTCGCTTCAATCGAAAGCAGCGGCGAACCTATCGAAGCCTGATTTTTCTCATCATCTCATGAAGCGCAACAATGTTACTCGGCTAATCATCGTCCTCATCGTTTTGGTGTGGTCGTTCTATCAAATCTATCCCCCCGCGAGCCGTGACCTGATTCAATACTTCCAGGAACGTGCCGTCGCCAGAGACGCGGCGTTCACCAACATTGTCCAGCAGGCCGAAGTCTTGCGCGGCCAGAACCCGACGCGCGGCTTTGCCAACCTCCGGGACGCTTTGGGCACGAACAACATTGCCAAGTACTTTCCGTTCTTTGAAACGAAGAACGAGCTGTACCCCAACACCTACGTTCTGAATAAGCTCCAGCGCGAAGCCGCCGGCAAAATCAAGCTTGGCCTCGATCTGCAGGGCGGCACGTCGTTCCTCGTCGAGATGGACACGAATCGCTTGGAAACCGTGGAGACGGTGACCAATAGTTCGGGCACGCTCGTGACGGTCACCAATCAGGCCGGCAAGGCAGACTTGGAAGGGGCGCTCGCGCAAGCCGTCGAAGTGTTGCGCAAACGCGTGGACCGTTTCGGCGTGGCCGAGCCAGTCATCCAACCCGCCGGCAACAACCAAATTCTCATTCAACTCCCCGGCCTCTCGGAAGCAGACAAGGAAGGCGCGCAAAAGCAAATCCAACAGGCCGCGTTCCTGCAATTCCGCATGGTGCATGAGCAGAGCGATGACATCATCAAGAACGGCGAACTCCCGCCCCCAGGCTACGAATTGCTCAAGCGCAAGAATCGCTCCCCCGACGGCAGCGAGCGTTTGGAGCAGGTGATCGTTAAGAAAAATGCGGAGCGCGGTTTGACCGGCAACATCATCCGCAGCGCCGGCGTCGTTCCGGGCAATTTCGGCGAACCCCAGATCAATTTCCGGTTGAATGATGAAGGCACGACGATCTTTGGTCAGGTGACGCGCGAAAATGTGGGTCGCCGGCTCGCCATCGTTTTGGACGGCGTGCTTTATTCCGCCCCGAACATTCAAAGCCCGATTGAAACCGGCAGTGGCCAGATCACCGGATCGTTTGACCGGCGCGAGGCCTTTGAACTTGCGAACGTGCTGGAGAATCCCCTCCGCGCCCCGTTGCACATCGTCTATTCCACGGACGTGGATCCTACGCTCGGTCGGGATTCGATCGCGAGTGGAATCAAGGCCTCGATCATCGGCGTCATTTTGGTCGCAGGCTTCATGCTGGCGTATTACCTCTTGGCGGGCGTGGTGGCGAACGCGGCCTTGATGCTCAACATCATCATCCTGCTCGGCGTCATGTGCTCCATCGGCACCACGCTCACGCTGCCTGGCATCGCGGGTGTCGTGCTCACCATCGGCATGGCGGTGGACGCGAACGTGCTGATCTACGAACGTATTCGGGAAGAGCTGGCCGCTGGCAAATCCATCAGCGGCGGCATCGCCGCCGGTTACGACAAGGCGTTCGGTACGATCTTCGACTCCAACTTAACCACGCTAATCTCGTCCGTAATTCTGATTTTCATGGGCACCGGCCCGGTCAAAGGCTTCGGGGTGACGCTGACCATCGGCGTGCTGGTGAGCATGTTCACCGCCTTGGTCGTGACGCGCCTGATGTTCGACTGGTTGCTCGGCAAAAACCTCGTCAAACGCCTGCCGATGTTGCACATCGTGCGCGGCGGGAAAATTGATTTCATGCGCTGGGCGGTGCCAGCTTTCGCGGCCTCGTGGCTGTTGATTCTCGTCGGCAACGGCTATGGCATCTTCGTCCGCGGCGGCGAGGTTCTGGGCGTTGAGTTTGCCGGTGGCGACACGCTTACGCTCAGCGTTGACCAGGCGCACATTGTGGGCGAATCAGATTTGCGCAAGTCCATCTCCAAGACGGGCGTGGGCGAACCGCTGATCGCCTATCAACGCGATGTCGGCACCGGCAAGAAGACGCTTCGGCTCACCGTTCGCGTCGAGGAGCAGAAGGTCGGCGAAGAATCGACCAAGAAGGTGGTTGAGCAGATCAAGGCCGATTTCCCGGACGCCAAATTTTCGGTGCAGAGTGCGAATCGGGTGGGCGCGACCGTTGGCGCGGAGATTCGCAACACCGCGATCATTGCCGCGATCATCGCCATGTTCGGCATTTTGGTTTACGTCGCGTTCCGCTACGAATTCTCCTTTGCTGTCGGTGCCGTGATCGCGATCATCCACGACATCCTGATGACGATGGGTTGGTATTTCCTTGTCGGGCGTGAGTTGAATGCGACGACCGTCGCCGCGGTGCTTACCATCATCGGCTTCTCCATTAACGACACCATCGTCATATTTGACCGCATCCGCGAAGATTTGAAGCTGGGCGTGCGCGGCACGTTCCGCGAAGTGATGAACACGGCGCTCAACCAAACCTTCAGCCGCACGATCATCACCTCCGGCACGGTGTTCCTCGCTACGCTGTCGCTCTACGTTTTCGGCGGCGGTCCTGTCAACGACTTCGCCTTCACGTTCCTCATCGGCATCCTGACAGGCACGTATTCGAGCATTTACATCGCGAGCGCCATTGTCTTGTGGTGGCACAAAGGCCAACGGCCCAACATCGGATCGCATGTGACGGCGCCAAATTTGGGGTCGGTTTCCGGGGCTACGACGGCGAAACCTTGATTCCCTGCTCCTAATCGCAATCTGCTTCTGCTTTGGAGATGGAGATTAAGATTAAGACCCAAAACCGACGGTAACATGACCTAAGTCCATGCCCGGTCCGATTGAAATCACACACTGGCATTGGGCGGGTTTCATCCTGTGCGTGGTTTTGTTCCTGGCGCTGGACTTGGGCGTGTTTCATCGCCAGGCCCACGTCGTCAAATTCAAGGAAGCGCTCATTTGGAGTTCCATTTGGTTCACGCTGTCCATGCTCTTCGCCGCGGCACTCGTGCCACTGCGGGGTAAAACCGAAGCGGTCCAGTTCGTTACCGGCTACCTCATCGAGTTGTCCCTCTCGATGGACAACGTCTTTGTCATCGCGCTCATCTTCGCCTACTTCCGCGTGCCGTCGCAGTATCAGCATCGCGTGCTGTTCTGGGGCATTTTGGGCGCGTTGATCATGCGCGGGCTGATGATTGGCGCCGGGGCCGTGCTCATCCAACGCTTCCTCTGGACCCTCTATCTATTTGGGGCTTTCCTCGTCTTCACCGGTGTGAAAATGCTTTTCGTCAGCGACGAAGAAATTCATCCCGAAAAGAATTTCATCCTCCGGCTGGCCAAAAAGTATTTTCGGGTCACGCCCGATTTTCACGGCCAGAACTTTTCCCTCCGCAATGACGGCGGTTTCATGCTGACCCCGCTGGCGCTGGTATTATTGATGGTGGAGACCACCGATCTGATTTTTGCGGTGGATTCCATTCCCGCCGTTTTCGCCGTGACCACCAAGCCCTTCATCGTTTTCACGTCAAACGTGTTCGCCATTCTCGGCCTGCGCTCGCTCTATTTCGTGCTGGCAGGAGCCATCGAGTATTTTCGCTACCTCAAGATTGGCCTCTCGTTCGTGCTCGTGTTCATCGGCGTGAAGATGTTGCTCGCCCCGCACGCGGCGCCGGAAAAATGGTTCCAGGTGGACATTTCCAGCAGTGCTTCCTTGTTGGTGGTGGCCGCGATCCTCGCCACAGCCATCGCGCTGTCGGTCGCTGCTGCGAAACGTGAAGCGCGGTTGGCGCGCGGCAAGTCCAAGCCGCATTGACTCCCCGAGCGGCTCCCCCGAATTTTGCTCCCATGCAGTCGGACAGCACCATCGTCAGCCCCGAACCGTTCTCACGGAGCTTGGGCCGTTTGCTGGCGCACGAACCCGGCCCCCTCACCGCCAACCGCGTCCTCGAAGGCACGGACGGTCGCGGACTTTATCTGGTGATGATCATTTTCAGCCTGCCGTTCATCGCCTGGGTTTCCATCCCCGGCATGAGCACCGTGCTGGGGCCGATGGTTGGCATCTTGGCGCTGCGGTTGGCGTTGGGGCGGCGCCCGCGCCTCCCGAAATTCCTTGGCGACCGGGTGCTGCCGCCCAAACTCAGAAACGTCATTCTCACCGGCGGCATGAAGTTCTGTCGCCAACTCGAAAGAGTTGTCCGCCCGCGTCGCACCGCTTGGATGAGTTGGCGGATCGCTCGCCTTGGACACGCCCTGCTGATCGTATTCATGGCAGTCCTGCTGGCGCTGCCGTTGCCGTCGCCGCCGTTCATTGGCTCGAATGCGCTGCCCAGTTACGGCATCATTCTTGTCGCCGTGAGCATGATGGAAGCGGACGGCGTGATGATTTGGTTCGGCTATTTCGCGTCCCTCGTCGCCACGCTTTACTTCGCGATCTTCGGCGCGCTCATCGTGAAACACTTGGGAGGCTGGCTGCACACGATCCTGAACTGGTTGGGAATTACCGCATGAAACACCGCTGGTCACTCGCCCCGCCCCAGCCGCTCTTGGCTGGCCCGTTGGCGGCCAAACTCAAGCTTTCCCCGTTGCTCGTCCAGTGCCTGCTCAACCGTGGGCTGAGCGAACCGGAAGCCATCCGCAGTTTCCTCCAGCCCCGCCTCAAGCAACTCGCCGATCCGTTTCTGTTGCCGAACATGGCCGCCGCCGTTGACCGGCTCTTCCTCGCTCGCGAACGCGCCGAACCGCTCGTCATCTTTGGCGACTACGATGTGGACGGCGTAACTTCCACCACGCTGCTGGTGGAAACCCTTGGGGCGCTGGGATGGAAAACCCACTCCTATCTGCCGCACCGCTTGGATGAAGGCTACGGCTTGAGCCAGGACGGCGTGGAGAATTGCCTCAAGAAATTTCCCGCGACCCTGCTGCTCGCCGTGGACTGCGGCTCCACCGCCGTGAACACGATCCATTGGCTCAAGCAGCGCGGCGTGGATGTGATCGTGCTCGATCATCACCAGATTTCCTCGCCGGCACCGGAAGCGGTGGCGCTCGTCAATCCACAATTGACTCAAGACTCTGGACTCAAGACTCCAGACTTTCGCGAACTCTGCTCCGCCGGTCTCGCCTTCAAGCTCGCGCACGCCATCGTCAAACGCGGACGCGAAACCGGTCTGCCCGGCGCGGCGGAATTTGATCTGCGCCCCTTGCTCGACCTCGTCGCGCTCGGCACCGTCGCGGACCTCGTTCCGCTCACGGGCGAGAATCGCATCCTCGTCACCGCCGGCCTCGAACGCTTGAGCACGACGCAGCGCCCCGGCCTCGTCGCGTTGAAGGAAGTCGCGCAGTGTCCGCCCAAGCTCGGCACTTACGAAGTGGGTTTCCAACTCGGCCCGCGCCTCAATGCCGCCGGACGTCTCGAAACCGCCGAAGCCTCCCTCCAACTGCTCCTCGCCCGCGATGCCGCCACCGCCGCGCCCATCGCCCAGCAACTCGACGCGCAGAATCGCGAGCGCCAGAAGATCGAGCGCGGCATCGTCGAGCAAGTCACCGGCGCGGTGCGGGCGCGGTTCAATCCGCAGACCGACTTCGTCATCGTCGAAGGCCAGTTGCTCTGGCACATCGGCGTCGTGGGGATTGTGGCGTCGCGCGTGTTGCAGGAATTTTACCGACCCACGATCATCGTCGGCGGCGAGGGCGCGAACTGGCGCGGTTCGGGCCGGAGCATTGCCGGCTTCGATCTGGCGGCGGCGCTGCGGGAATGTGACGACCTGCTCGTGCGCCACGGCGGTCACGCGATGGCCGCGGGCATCACCATTCACCCCGACCGCCTCGACGCCTTCCGCCAGCGCCTGAACGAACTCGCCCGCCGCGCGCTGAAGCCCGAGGATTTGCAGCCCCCGGTGCGCCTCGACGCCGAAGTGCGCCTCGCCGACCTCACGCTGCCCGCGCTCGCCGAACTGGAGCAACTCCGCCCCACCGGCATGGGCAATCCCAACGTGCAATTCTGCGCCCGCCGCCTCACGCAGCAGCGCCCGCTCCAGCGCATGGGCGGCGAGAAGCAGCACGTCAAACTCTGGGTCACGGATGGCCAGGTGGCGCACGAAGCCGTGTGGTGGAACGCGGGCAAAGAATCCCAACCCGTCGGCCAGTTCGATCTCGCCTTCGCGCCGCAAGCCAACGACTACAACGGCCGCCGCACGGTGCAGTTGAAGGTGCTGGATTGGCGACCGAGTTGAAGGGCGGTGGGTGAGTTCAACGGAAAAGCTCCATGAGTGCGGGGATTCCAGCCACAACAGTCCCCCCGTTGGTTTGAGCGCGTAGGGCGCGGGCCGTCATCTATCGAACTATTGCGCAAGATCGCTTGGGCCAACGGAAAAATCGCCGATCAATTGACCCTCTTTGTCTCTGTATTGGTATGTGATGGTAATTCCGTTATCACGGAAAATCTTCATTTCCGGAAGAGTCTTGTATCTTTTGACAACGCCGGGCCGGACATGCTGGTTAAGCGCGTCGAGGGGAATTCCCGAGGCCGTTTTTGTGATTAGTGAATACTTGTACAAGAGAGTTCTGTTTGGCAAAGGCTCCACACCTTCCAGTCTGGTGACTTCATCAACCATCTTCGTGGCTTGCTTATTGAGCTCGTGCGCCAAATCCCGCACCCGGTCATCAACGGAAAGTTGGGTCTGATTGTTCCGCATCGCTCGTGCTCTTGCTGCCCTAAAATTGGGAATCGCTATCGCCGCGAGCAACAAGGGGATCATGATTCCACACAAAGCTTTGCCGAGAATCCCCTTCTTGCCGTGATTGCGAATTCCAAACAGAGCGGCGACCCCGCAAACCAACCCGATCAGAATGATGAGCGAACACACGATTCCGACTATCAATGCCACTGGTCTTTGGGTTTGAGGATCTAGATTCGTGCGGCTGGCAGTTGTGGCAATGTTGATGCCGATGGCAATCAAAGGAGCAAACACACTTGCCGTTGCAGCCTGATGAAAAATGGAATTCCGAGAATCAGACGGAATTTTGGGTGGTAACGCCGTACTCATGGGTTCTGAACTTTATTCGCATCTGCTGTATCGTGCAGACGTTCGGATCTTCTGCGGAACATTTTGTTGGGCGACAGTCGAGCACGGAGACGTGCATCGCCAATTTCTCCAAGTGTCGCTCTTTCCATAGGCTCATGAAAATGGACTTGCGAGTTTCCAGCAAGGTTTTTCTTCCCGCCTCCGCCGCATCGCGAGCCTCTTGACACTGCCCCCGATTGCCCCGAAGGGGCAGGACGTGAATAGCCGTGGGCGCAGCCCACGGACTGTGCGGAAAAACCAATTCGACCCCGCAGGGGTCGCACTCATTTCAACGACCTCACCGTGGGTTTGCACCCACGGCTATTCAGGTTGGGCCGCTTTGCGGCCCATCGTTCGGGGCAGTGTCAAGATGCTCCCCGCCGCACCGCGGAGCGACGATACCCCCGGAATGTGCGCCGGGGTTCACGACCCTGGTAGGGTCGCAGGGGTAATGGCATCCCTCCGGGTTGCTGAGATTCTTCCGCCCGAACCGGGGGTATCGCTCCCACGGGTCGCTCAACTCCCGGCTAATTTCTTTCAGCCCTCCGGGCTGATTAACCCACCAGCCGACCGAGCCACGCATCCACAGTCGGGGACATCCATGCCGCCAGCGTCGCCGCGACAGCGGCAGCCAGCGCGCCGGTCAGGACATCCAGGGTGTAATGCGCTCGCAGGACGAGGACGATGACCATTTCGCCCAGCGCCACGAGCGCCGCCGGAATCGCGAGCCACGTCGGGCCGAATTGGGCCGCTTCGATGGCCCCCAGCACGGCGAGCGCGGTGTGGCCGGAAAAGAAGAAGTCATTGCCGACTTCGTAGGTCACGAGCAGGGTCGGGAAGCCGGGATTTCGCCAGATGATGCCCGGCGGCGGCGGAAGGGTGCAGAGGCTTTGGCAAATCTGCCGCAGGGCGAACACCACGAGCACGGCCAGAAACGGCGCGAACGTCGGGCCGAAGACCGCCGCGCCGATCAGCGCGAGGCCAATGAAGTCAATGCAGAACGAGCTGGTGAGGAGCGCGGCGTTGGCGGCGCGGGGGTGGGTGGTGAGGTATTGATGCCAGGGCGCGGTGAGATCGTGGACGACATCGCCGAGGCCCGCTTTCGGCGTGGCCTTGCGCGCGATGAGTGACTGCGTCCAGAACCAGATGACCAGCCCGCCGGCAACGACTCCCGCGCGCAGGCCAATGCCGGGCCAGGACAGATTGGCAAGGAAGAGAGTCATGGGGTTTGCGGGCTGGGTTGGGGCGGGCGGCGCCGGGATTTGCTTTCTTCCAGCAACTGTTCGAGTTGGCGGCGGAGTTCGTTCGCAATCGGGTCACTTTCGGCGCTGCGATCCCGGTTGGGTGAGGCTTCAATGGCTTCGCCGACCGAGATGACGGCGTGGATGGGCGGATGCGGGCGGGCGATGTCGGTCAGGTCTTCCTCGTAGCGCTCCACGGTTTCCAGGAGACGCTCGGCGGTGGGCACATCGGCTAGGTAGTCACCTGAGTAACACTGTAGTTGCTGGGCGAAGTAGAGGTCCGAGAGCTGTCGCCAGCGGCGGGCGCGCTCTTCCTCGGGGAGTTCGCCGTGAACGATTTCCGGCAGGATGGCGGAGCGCAGGCGTTTGATGCGCGCCATGGAATCGGTTTCGCGGCGGCCCGGGATCCATTCCTGTTCGAGGGGCGAGAGTAAATGATCGAGGAGGCGCAGGAGACGTTCCGTGAATGCCCCGGACTGGAAGTCCCCGAGGTATTCCATCTCTTTGAGCGCGAGCAAGGCGTGGCCGGCTTTGATGATGCGTTTGCGCAAGGGGAGTTGGTTCTGCGGTTGCCAGGACAGGCGGGCTTCAATGGCTTCCAAGACGGGCGTGATGGTTGCCGTGACATCGCCCTCGAAGAAATACCGGATGAACACTGGATGCACGACGGTCTGGCCGGGGCGCGGCGCGACGGCGCGTTGTTTGGCCGCTGACCGTGCCAGAAACGCGACGCCGTCCATCAAGTTCATCACGCGGTCGTTGTTGCGGGTGACGAAGCCCTCCGGGAAAAGGACCAGGGGAAAACGCGCCTCGGCCAGGATGCGGGTGGCGCACTTGAGCGATTCGCGATCCAGGCCTTCGCGATAAACACTGAAGCCGCCGACGCGCGGCAACAGGAATGCCTCCACGCGGCTTTGCATGAAGAGATGCCAACTGGCCATGACGTGGAACGAGCGGCTGACTTCGCCGGAGAGCAGCGCGAGGACCATGGGATCGCAAGGGCGGCAGTGGTTGGAGGCCAGCAACACGCCTGAACCCGCCGCCAGGGAAGCGCGCAATCGCTCCGCGCCCACGCACTCCCACGAAGTAATGCCGAAGCTGTTCCGCAGATACGTGGGCAGATACCAACGGACGATCCGCATCCAGAACGCGCTGTAACGCGGCGGCACAAACCGGTAGGGCTTGGCGATGACGATGTTTTGCATGGTTATTCCGTTTCGTCTTTGAAAAACGCCGCCCCGTTCACCGCCGCTTCCGGTGCGGATGACAAAAGGAATTGATTCGGGTCGCTCAAGTGATTTTTGGGTCAGCAGTGGTTCAAACTCACGCACGGCGGCGCAATGGCATCGTAGGCAAACCAGTTAGCGAGGCAATGGAAAACCCTTTGCAACGAGAGCGGGGGTACCAACTGCCGGGGCGCGAGCCGGCTTCGGCGCGCGGGTCGTTTTTCGCAGTGACGCCGCACGGCCATTTATGTGAGACTCGCGGCGATGATTCTCGGAAGAAACGTTTGGATGCCCGCAGCCATGACCGCCAGGAAGTGGGGCGCCATCGCTTTGCTCACGGTGAGCTTTTGCGCGCAGGCGGCGGCGGCGCTGGGGTCGTTCATGCCGCGGCCGGAAGACTTCACCCTTTTGTGGTGGGCCAACGGCCCACAGCGCTACCACACCATGAAAGCCGCGCCACCCGAGGCCGTGCTGTGCCTGCAAAGCGGCACGTTCGGCTTGGCGGTGGATACGAAGAATCTTCGATTGCTTCATGCGGGTCGGTTCGCCGGGCGCATGGACATGGAAGCGGCCTTGCGGCGAGCCGACTCAGCATTGTTCACACTGCCCCCGCTCGTCTGGGAACTGAGCGTTCAGAGTCGGGGGAAGAAATTCGTGTGCGTCGGGCGCGGGGATTTGCCGAAAGACGATTTCTATTTTCCCGTGCGGTTTATCGAGAGTGGACATTTCTTCCAGCATGTCGCGATTGAGGGACTGGAATTCGCAGATGCCGCTGGCAACCAACTCGGAGCCAAGGGCCGGATGGAAATTGCGCTGTGGCCGGACCGCGCGGTGGCGTCGCTAGAACTGGAACCGGGCGCCGCAGACTCGGACGGCGAGGTGAGCATCGCGATGGGGAATCGTCGGTCGTCGAGATCGCTGAGCGCGCCAAGTCGCGTCACGGTTTTGGAGCTGTTTGGGCCCGAGCGCGCGGAATCCCCCACGGTGGAAACCGAGTCTGGATTGACCTTGAGTCGCATCGCCGAAACCGGCTGCACCGGGCTCACGCTGCCGCGCCGCTCGTGGACCAACAAGCAGGGCACTTACTATCCCGAGGAGGAACTGGACCGCCTCGACCGCTGGAGTTTCAGCGTGCGCAACGACACGGATCGCGAGGCAACCGTGCCGCTCATGTTCGTTGACGAGCAGCCTCCGGCGATCACCGGGGTCACGCCGCTGCTCTGCGATGCGGACGGAAATCCCACGGGCATTCCTGTGCAGATTTCCAAGAACTGGCATGCCCGACCGGAAAAAGGCGCGTTGCGGCATCAGGGGCCGTGGTTTCACGGTTGCACTTTCATCCGCCTTCCGCCGCGGTCGCGACGGGAATTCACTTTCGCGCTCGCCTACGCGCGCTACGGTGGCGTGCCGGCGGCTTCGCACGCGCAACTTTCGCTCATCGGCTGGGGGCACAATCAATTTTGGGATGAGTCCGCCATCGGCAGCTTCGGCGAAAGCATTTGCTACGAGCCGGGCCGCGTGCAACGTCGGTGTGCCATTGATGACATCCGTCCGCTGATGACGCTGCCGGCTCCCGATGCGAAGCCCTATGGCTGGGCGGCAAATGCCGGCGGCGGCGACTTCCTCGCGTGGATTGATGCCGCAGGGCGTTACCAGGGTTTCCGCGCCACGCGCACGGACTACCGCGCCTACGGCCCGTGCCTCACGGATGTCGCTTACGTGGAAGAAACGCTTGGCGGCGAGATTGCGTGCCGCGTGAATGTCTCAATCGCGCGCAGCGACGACTATCTGCGGGCTTTTCATCACCTGCGCTATGACGTGCGCCAGCCGGTGAAATGGCAGCGACTGGCGTTTTACCAACTGGGCGCCGATTACTACAACGACACTCCCGCCCGGCGCGTGGCCGTCGGCAATCGCCAGGGGTTGCGCGAAGAATGGGAGCCGAGCCGCGCCAAGGATGTTTATGACCGACGCTCCGTGTCCCTTGCCGGCGATGCTCCGTGGATTTCCATTCATGGCGTCGAGCGCGGTGCGGTGAACCAGGGCAGCGCGCTGGCAAGTCGCGGTTTGATCCTGCGTTCGTGGCGCGCGGTGCTCGGCGGCAAGCCGTGCCCGCAACCCAGCGCCTCGTTCTACGCCACCGAGTGGGGCAAAGGAAATTTCCGCACCGTCATCGAACTCGCGCCGCCGCCAGGGCTGACGGAATTGCAGCGCGGAGATTTTGTGGAAGCCGACATCGAACTGGTGATGTTTCCAGCGGACGCCCAAGCCTATTACGGCCCAAACATAGCCTTCCGGGAAACTTTAGAAAAGGACGCGGATACCTGGCGGCTGGTGCAGCAGGAGGCCGCTGGAAACGCACTTCAAGTCACGCCGATCCGAGGCAAGGTGGGAAGAACCTATCCGCTGTCGTTGACCGTAGATCGAAAGGATCGTGCCGTGTGCAATCTGACCGGTGGCAAAGGCTATGTGCCCGTGACGTTCAGCGGACTGAGTGATTATCGCGGATACGAACTGTTGGTGGATGGTCACCCGCTAAATCAAGCCATCCACGGGAACGACTTTTGGCAAACCGATTACGACCCTGCGCATCGCCAATGGCGACTCACCTACAACCTCCTCCGCGGCGGCCAGCCGCCGAGCCGCGTGGAACTGCACAAATTGCCGGCTTCATCCAGGTGATAATACCTTTACGAGGTTGCGGACGATCTCGCATCGGGCATCAGGAATTCCGGCCCAACCCACACGACCGAAAATGTAACGGATAATTTGGATGGCACGGAGACTGTGGCCGTGACGTTGAATGCAACCGCCAGCGGATCGCAAGCGCGCTTTGCCCGCATCCGCATCAGCCAACCTTGATCATCCAGTTTTGGATTTGTAGTCCATCGAGTTCCCGGCGAAGCCTAGATTTCGTGCCGCGGAATCCAGCACGAAACCACCACGCGATGAGTCTGGCCTCGCCTAAGCCTGGTAGCCGCCGACGTCAGGAGACTCATGCTCACTTGGCAGGGAGAACTGAGAACCTCCTCTCCGCTTGCCGGTTGGTTGAAACACCAGCGGCTGCCGCGAAGTGTTTTTGGACGAACTGCGGCTGGCCGACCAGCAATTCTCATTTTGGCGGAGCGCGGCGGGGTCGAAGACCAGCCGCCGCGCGAGGAGCCAAGAAACCGCCTGGTTCTGTGCGGGCGGGCTGCGGTTGGTCGAGACGACACAGCCGCGCTCCGGACCAAAATGAGAATTGCTGCCGGCCAGTGCCGCCGGCTTGACAAACAAGCCCCGTTGGCCTCTTTTTGGGGCGTCGGTCAACACAAACAAAAACCATAAATCCTCACATGAAAACAAAACTCACTACTTGGTTGGCAGCGGCTACGTTCACCCTCCTCGTGCTCGGTTCGAGCAACTCCATGTTTGCCGGCGACAAGCCCGGGGCCGCGGGCAAATGGAAATGGAGCTTCGAGCGCAACGGGCAGAAAATGGAAACCACGCTGACGCTCAAGCAGGACGGAGATAAGCTGACCGGCAAGGTCACCGGCCGGGACAACACGGAGACGGAGATCACCGACGCGAAGTTCAAGGCCGGCGAAGTGTCATTCAAGGTCACGCGCGAGCGCAACGGCACGAAATTCACGGCCGCCTACAAAGGCAAAGTGGAGGAAGACACCATCAAGGGGACCATCGAAACCGAACGCGACGGCCAGAAAAACTCCCGCGACTGGGAAGCCAAGCGCGTGAAAGAGGAGAAGAAGTAACCTCAATGCGAAGCGGGCTTGCGGGCCGCGTTCGACCCGCAGGCCGAAGTAGGCCCGCTTGGGTAGCGGTGGCGCCTCGTTACCATAGGGTGGAGTCGCCGCCTCCGTCCAATTTCCCAAACACTGGCGGAAACGATTCGTCAACTCACGACGAAGGCGTTGCTCGCACCGTGCTGTGACGAGGCGTCGCGACCACCAGCAAACCCGTCCCGCACCGTCATTCGCCTGGAAACTCCATCAACTCAACGCGGGCCGTGGTTGCCGCGCGCGTTGCCGGGCGCGATATTCAGAGGGGCTGGAATGTAAGATGCGCCGGAAGATGCGGTTAAAAAACGAGGTTTCGCTGAAACCACAGGCGAGGGCGATTTCGAGGACGGAACGGTCGGTCTCGACCAGTTCGCGACTGGCCGCTTGCAGGCGGAGGTGAGCGACGAACTCGCTGAAGGTTTTGCCCGAGTGCCGCTTGAACTGCCGGGAGAATGTCGCTTTGCTCATGTGCGTGAGACGGAGAATTTCATCGAGCCGGATCTCGTTGCGGAAATTCGCGAGCAGATACCGCATGGCCTCGCTGATCGCCTGCTGGTGAATGGAATCCGCCGGCAGGGAAAACGAGTGGCGCGACAGCAAGGTCTGCTCCGATACTGGCGCACCTGCCAGGAGTGACAAGAGGCGCAGCAACAGACCGAGCCGTTCCAGGCTGCTGGTGCGCGCGAGTTCCCGCATGCCGGTGGTGATGGCCGCAGCGGTGCGGCCGCCATAGCGGATGCCGTGGCCGGATTTTTGGAAAAGGCCGGCCAAGGGAAGCATCTCGGGGAACGCCCAGAAGGCGTGCTCCGGCGGGAAGTTCCACTGTACCGAAAGGCCCGCACAGGTACCGCGCACGCTCCAATGGTGCGGCAGGTTTTCGCCGAGCAAGATAACCTCCCCGGCACCGAACGGCCCAATGTGATCGCCCACGAAAAATGCGCCTTCGCCGTGGGTGAAAACCGTCAACTCCATCTCGACGTGGTAATGCCAGCGATCGCCGACCCCAGGGATGCGCTCGACATGGCTCGCGTCGCGCACCGATTCGACATCGCGCAGATTGTCCGCCCACCGGAGCACCCGGAAGGAGCGGCCAGTGGCCGACGAGATTCGTTCAAGACTGCCACGCACGGCACTTTGATAGCACTCGCGATCCGAAAAGCGAGACGCAATTGAGACAATAGTGGAAGTTGGTGAGACGATATACGGAGCCAAACGCAGAAGGTGTGTCAATCTCAAGCTTATGAACATTGATCAAGTCGGTAGCCGCAACAAATTTGTCCAATGGCTGGGTGCGCGCGTGGCGTTGCTGGCCTTGCTGGTCGCCACCCCGCGGCTGGCCGAAGCCCAGATACCGCCGCCGCTGTTCACGTCCGCGCCAACCCTTTCCGCCACCAACCACTACGTCGCGACGGCCGTGTTTCACTGGTACACTGCGACGGGTGGCCAACTCACCGGGCCGTGGCAGCCGCTCGAAGGCCGCCCCAACTGGACCGGCGTGCCGACCTGGTGGAAAGGCCAGGTCAAACAGATGATGCGGGCCAACATTGACGTGCTCTACGTCCATCTCTACCCCGGCATGGAACAACAGCGCGGGAATCTTTTCAGTGCGCTCAACGAACTCCGCGCCGAAGGTTACGACACGCCGAAGGTCGCGCCGTTTCTCGACCAGCAGATTACCTGGAATGCCGGGCCGGCGATTGACCTCGCGACCGGGGCCGGCAAGGACGAGTTTGTGAACCAATACATCCGGTTCTATAACCAGTATTACAGCGTGAGCACCGGCACCAACGCGGACGACTACCTTGCCCGCCAGGCCAATAAACCCATCCTTGATATGTATGTCATGTCGGCCAACAACTCGAACGTCCCTTCGCTCACCCGCGCCGACGTGTCCAACCGCCTGGTCACCGCGTTTGGCTCCGCCCACCCGTATTTCACCAATGGTTTTGTCATGGTTTCGTCCGTGGCCGGGGTGACTCCGAGTTTTGCCGACGAAAAGGTGCATCAGTTCGAGATCGGGGGTTATACCAATGAAACCCTTTATAACTCCATCCGCTCGCTGCAAATCAAGCCCGGCTATTGGGACCAGAACATCCGCAACCCCGGCGGCTTCCTAGCCCGCGCCGGCGGCGTGCATTTCAGCAACGCGTGGCACCAAGTTAACCGCAGCACCACCCAGCGGGTTTACCTCGAAAGCTGGAATGAATACGACGAAGGCAGCGGCATGTACGCCAGCAGCAATACCCCCTACATCGCCTCCGCCAACACCAGCGGCAATACCGACGCGTGGTCCACGACCGGCGATCCGTTCGAATATATCAAGACCGCTGCGCGCGGTGCCGCCAGCTTTAACGACACTCCCGCACAGGACGCGAAAATTCTCTGGCACAACATCCCCGCCACGCTGACCCCCGGCGAGTCCCGTACCGTGACCGTCATCGTCCGTAACGCCGGCAACGCGCTCTGGACAGCCGCCGCGAACTACAAGCTTGGCCAGGCGGATGCCGACGCCACGACGCTGGTCGCTGGCAAACGCGTTCTGATCAACGACACGCAGGATGAAATCCCGCTCTACGGCGGCATTTTCCGCGGCCGGGCCAAGGCCTTCACCTTTACCCTCCAGTCGCCGGCCACACTGGGCAACTATACCAATCATTTCCAGATGTTCCAAGAAGGCGTGGCCTGGTTTGGCGGCACGATGACCAATGTCATCACCGTCAAGACCAAGATGGCGGCGCCCGTGACTTTGAGCAACCTCTCGCAGGTGACCGATGGCTACAATGCCAATCCGGTGACGGTCACGACCACGCCGGCGGGCCTGACAGTCAACCTGTCCTACAACGGCTCGCTCTATCCGCCTGTGGCGGCGGGCAACTACACGGTCATCGGAATCATAGATGACGTGAATTATTACGGTGGCGCGACCAACACGCTGGTTATCCCCGCCAGTTCCAATCCCATTCCGAACTGGAGTTTTGAAGCCAACTCCGCTGGCACCACCATCAATGCCCCGCAGGGTGGCGGCATGGTCGTGGATGGTAGCTCCATCACGGGCTGGCGGTTGGTGGCTGCGAATTCGGCCAATGCCTCCTTCAGCGCCACCATTATCACCAATGCTTCCGCCGGCAAGCAAGCCCTGCGCCTGGATGTGAGCGCGGGTGGCCCGTCCTACATTGATCAATGGGATTCGCCCATGCACACGCCGGTGGTCTATGGACACAGCTACCTGGTGAGCTTTGACGCCGCCTTGATTTCCGGTGCGCCCAACAGTCTGGCGATTGGGGCGCATGAATTCGACAATACCGGCACTTACGACAATACGGGAGACGGGCTGGGGACCGCCGTGGTTTCATCGGCAAACTACACGCATTATACCTACATGCTAACGCCGCAGAATCCGGCCACGGCACAAATCGGCTTCGTCATCACGCCTTCAGCGGGCGCGGTGAGCGTGGATAACTTTCAAATCGTGGATATGGCTAATCTCCCGCAACCGTGGAATGGCTCGTTTGAATACAGCCCGGCGGGTGGCGTCGTCACTGCCCCGCAAGGTGGAGGCGATGTCGTTAATTCATTCACCCTTGTGGGCTGGCGGTTTGTGGGTGTGAATTCGGCCAATGCGTCCTTTAGCGTCAGCATCATCACCAATGCCTCCGCCGGCAAGCAAGCCCTCCGTCTGGATTTGAGCAGCGGGGGTTCTTCCTGGGTGGATCAATGGGATGCCTCCATGCAGACCCCGGTGGGCTATGGAGAAACCTACCTAGTGAGCATGGACGCCGCCTGGATTTCCGGTGCCACGCCGTACAGCCTGGGGATTGGGGCGCAGGAGTTTAACTGCGACGGCAGTTTCTCTGGCACTACAGAAGGGATAGGCAACGTCTTGGTTTCCTCCACCAACTACCAGAGGTATGCGTTCACATGGACGCTGCAGAATCCGTCCGCGGGTGCACTCAGCATCGTCGTGAATCCAGGAGTAGGCGCGGCGAGCGTGGATAACATCCAAATCCTGAACCTCACCAATCTCCCACCGCTGTGGAACGGCTCGTTCGAATACTGCTCGCTGGGCGCGGCGTCTGTCATTGTCACCAATGGGGTCGTGGATGGGACGACGTTTGCCGGCTGGCGCTTTTACAGCGTCGGTTCACCGGCCATCCTTGGCTTTACCGGCACGATTGTGGATGCAGGTAACTTCGCCGGCGGCACTCCGGGCAGCCATGCCATGCGCTTGGATATTGATAACACCGGTTCGCCAGCAGCCTTTGACTACGGGCTGGATTGCGATAACAACCGGGTGACCGTTACCCCGGGCCAACACTACAACCTCTCTTTCGACTTGGAGTTGGATGGAACCACCGGTGGTAGGGAGTTGTGCGACGTTGGGATTGCGGAGTTTGATGTGAATGGTAATTACCTCGGCGAGGGAGTTCACTACACCCCGGCGCTGCCGACGGATCAGACCTTTCACCACTATTCGATGAGTTATTTGCCGCAAAGTCCGAATGCGGCCAAGGTCAATATCTCTTTCCGCCCGCGCAACCCGGGCTTTATCAGCGCGCTGGTGCTGGACAATGTGGCGTTCGGTCGTTACGTCTCGGTGGCCAACACCATCACGGCCTATCGGGCCGCCGGCAGCGCCACGCAGGTGAAGAAGGCCAGAATCATGTCCTATGAGCCGCTGGGTCTCACCCTTGTGACCAATTCCGCTGCGACGGCCAATGGGGCCACGCTCACCACGGATGCCGACACCATCTATGTGCCGGCTAGTGGCGTGGATGACAGCTTTACCTACACTGTTACCGATGGCTACGGAAACAACGGCACCGGCACCGTGTTGGTCAAGGTGGGTGCGCCCACCGGCTCGCCGGCGGTCACCTTCCCGAACGGCGATTTCACCGCCAACCTCATCGGCACGGAGGTCGGAGTTGGCACCGGTGGGATTATTGATACCACCACCTTTGCCGATTGGCGCTTTTACAGCGTTGGCTCGCCCAACGCCGCCGATTGGTTTTCGGCCACTATCATTGATGCGTCCACCACCGATGCTCACATAGTCCAGGGCGGCGTGCCCGGCACCCCGGCCGTGCGCCTCGATGTCAATGAAGCGTCCAACGTCGGAGCCGACCGTGCGATGGATCGCGACAATGCGCGAAGCGCTGTCACACAAGGTGTCACCTATACCTTCTCCTTCGCCGCCGCGCTGTATGGCATTACCGGCGGGGCGCTCTCGCTTCAGGTGACTCTCCCGGAGTTTGATGGGAGCGGTGCTTACACTGGGACTCAGACCATTCTCACGCCGACGCTGGACAGTGCGTTCCGCACCTACACTTACAGTTGGACGCCGCAGAATCTGGCTACGGTCACCGCCTTCCCTGGCTTCCATCCGTGGATTCCTGGTTATGCCGTGGCGCTGGGCATCGGCAACGTGAAGCTGCACGCGCCGGTGGCGGTGAATCTGGCCACCAACCGCGCGTCCGGCAGTTCAATCCAAGTGAGCATCGCCGACCTGCTGGCTGGCGCGACGGACACGGAGAACCATCCGCTCACATTCGCCGGCACTGCGGCGACGACCACAAACGGGTCGGTGTTGAGCAACGACGGCACTTACATCACGGTCCCGGCGAACACGGTCGCGGACAGCTTCATCTACAAGATCACCGACGGCCTCGGCGCGACGAACTTCGCCACGGTCGCGATTTCGGTGACGGGCGGCATGTCCAGCACTCCCACGAACATCGTGTTCCGCATGAGTGGTGGGAACATGCTCAATCTAACCTGGCCGGGATCGCATCTGGGCTGGATTGCCCAGTCCAACTCGGTGAATCTAACGGACACAAATTACTGGTTCAACATCCCGGGTTCTCAGTCCGTGACAAATTTGACCATCCCGATTAGTCCGGCACAACTGAAGGTATTCTACCGCCTGCGCCTGCCGTAATGCGTTTCCAAGAAGCTCAAGGTGGTTGAGCGGGTGTATTGGGTGGTGGCGGAAGCGTTTTGCACCACTTCCGCCGCCCAACTGACAAACTGGAGTCGGCTCAAAACGGAAATGTGATTTGCGATTATGAAAATGATTCTGAAGAAAGTGCTTTTTAGTTGCCGCCTTCGCAGCGTGGCGGCGACCGGTCTGGACGGGGTGCCGGCGCTGCCAATTCTGGCGCTGGGGCTGGCGCTCGCGACCACGGGTTGCGGCAAAACTGCGGCACCCGCCAATGCGGAGGTAACCGTGGCGGAGATGAATCAGGCGATGCGAATGATGTCCACGTCGCCGATGGGCGCTCCTCAAACGGTTGACGAGCTGACCAATTTCCCAGCCTTTAAGGGACGCCCGTTTCCCGCCCCACCCGCCGGAAAAAGGTTTAGTATCAACCCCATCACCCGCCAGGTTGTGACCGTCAATCAGTGAATACCATGCCTGCCAACATCAATAGGTCCGCCGGCACGTCGAGAACGAGCCATGCAAGCTCTGGGGGCAAAATCCGCCTAGCCAATCGGGGCGGTTTCACTCTTATTGAGCTTTTGGTGGTCATCGCTATCATCGCGATTCTGGCGGCGATGCTGTTGCCCGCGCTTGCGAAGGCCAAGGAAAAGGCCAAGGCGATTGCCTGCATGAACAACTTGAAGCAGGCGGGCCTGGCTCAATCCCTTTACATCAACGACAATCAGAGCAAGTTCCCATCGGCGCTGAACTTTTTCGGCAACGGCGGCGTCAAAGTTACCCCAGCCAACTATCAAGCTTTTGCCAATGTGACCTACCAATACACTTATACCTTCGGCGGGGTGCCGAAACTGTTGAACGTGGGCAACCCTCGGGTCTTCCGATGTCCCGGCGATAGGATGTTCACCAACTCGGCTCCTCCTCTCGACAATGAAATCACGTCCTATCGTTCCCGGTGGGTGGTCTGGTATAACACCGCCATCTATCCGGGACTCAAGGACACAGACTTCGGAAAACCATCGAGGCAGGGCGTCTATTTCGAGAACTTCGACTTCCATTACAACCGCTACCTCAAGGATGCCAAGCAGCAGCCGATTCTGAACGCGGTTTTTGCCGATTCCCATGCCGAAAAACTAAAAATCCTGTTCCGCCAATGGTCTGTCGCTTCCGATCCCGATTATGACTCCAACTGGTTTAATTACGGCCCCGACGGCCAATTGAACAAGGATGCCCCGAACACCGGAGGCGATGTGCATACCGGTTATGACCTGCCGTAAAGAGTCCCGGCGCTCATTGAACGTCGCTTTCAAGTGTGCGAGAAAAAATGAGTTAATCTATTTTTGAAAAAGGCGCGCATTTTTCCTTTTCTTCGCGAACCGGCCTGCTAGCGTCACTCCACAATTTATGGTTAAACCACATCAATACAAATTCTGTTTCGGTCCTTGGAATATCAGCGAAGGCCAGGACCCTTACGGCCCCACCACCCGTCCGGCCCAATCCTTCGATTGGAAACTCGATCAACTCAAGCAACTTGGCTTCGAGGCGATGATGTTCCACGACGACGACGCCGTTCCGGAAATTGACAGCAAGTCCGATGCGCAAGTCCGCAAGGAATCGCGCGAACTGAAAAAGAAACTCGCCGACGCCGGCGTGGTCGCCGAAATGGTCGCGCCGCGACTCTGGTTCGACCCGCGCACGATTGATGGCGGCTACACGAGCAACGACCCCAAGTGCCGCCAATACGCCATCGAGCGCTCGCTTCGCTGCATTGACGTGGCGAACCATCTCGGCACCGACCTCATCGTGCTCTGGTTCGCGCGCGAGGGCAGCTACATCCGCGAATCCAAGAATGCCCGCCGCTGCGTGGATTATCTGGTCGAGGCCCTCGATAAGATGCTCGGACACGACAAGAAAATCCGGATCTCCATCGAACCCAAGCCCAACGAGCCGATGGACCATGCTTACATTCCGACCATCGGGCACGCCCTCGCCATTGCCCAACTCACGCGCGACCCGAAGCGCGTCGGTTGCTTGATCGAAAGCGCGCACGCCATCCTGGCGGGCCTCGATCCCTCGGACGAAATTGATTTCGCCATGGCGTTCGGAAAACTCTGGTCGCTCCACCTGAATGACCAGAACGGTTTGAAGTTCGACCAGGACAAACCTTTCGGCAGCGCGAACCTCCGGGTCGCCTTCAACCAAGTCCGCTCCCTCGAACGCAACGGCTACGGCAAGCGGGGTGAGTATGTTTGCTTTGACGTGCATCCGTTTCGTCCGACGAAAGTCGAACACTGGCTCGCCCATCTGGACAACAGCCGGCGCACGTTCCTCAAGCTCGTCGAGAAAGCCCGCAGTTATCCAGAGAAACAGGCGCAGGCACTGATCGCGGACTGCAACTACGCCGCGCTCGACCAACTGGTGATTGAGCATTTGCTGGGGAAGTAGCCGCGTCTTTCTTGTTCAAGGGCCGGTGCAAAACACCGGCCCATTTTTCTTTCCGACAGCCATCATCTCAGCACGGTCTCGTGGTCTCCTGGTCTCCTGGAGCGGGGAATCCTAGTTTGACAGTCTTGGGGAGATTCGCAAGGATCGGCTTAATGAAAAGCGATCTCCGGTGGTTTTCAATGCTCTTTCTTTCAGTTGCGCTCGGCGGAAATGCCTGTGCCAGTTCTGCCCCAGGTCCATTACTTCAGTCGCCATCACCCGGCGCGACCAATGTGGCCCCCGATACAACGCTGACATGGCGTTGGGTGGACGACCTGATGGTGAACGGGAGTTTCGAAACCGGTTTCAGTCCGGGCTGGTACGCTGGTGGCCAGTATCCAGCCATTTGGGCAGTTTACACCGACACTACGAATGCCTACGGCATGGGCTATCAGTGGGCCGGCTCCTCTATGCCGAATGTCCTACGCTCGACCGGACAACTCTTCCAAGACTTGTACATTCCTGCTGACGCCATCTCCGCCACGCTTCAGTGGAAGGAGCGAATCTACAACACCCTTCCGTACACCATCATGGGCCGTTTACGCGTGTTGCTCTACCAAGGTGGCGTCCCTGTGGTGTTGCTCGAGGATGCGATGGGCAACGAACCCCAGTTCCTCAGCCACAATTGGGTGAGCCGCAGCACGAACCTGCTGGCGTACGCCGGGCAGAATATTCAGTTGGTTGTTCAAGCCGACGGCTACATTCCTCAAGCCGCCTTTGCTTGGTTTGCGGATGTGGACGGGTTTGGTTTCTCCAGCGAGTACTTTTCGGCCCCGCCGGAGTTCCAGGTTTATCTTGGCAAGAGTTCCACTCTGCGATCCACCAATCTGGTGGGCACCACTTCGGAACTCAGCTTCGCCGCGCCGCCACTCGCCCCAGCGACAAGCTACTTTTGGCGCGTGGCGGCGGTGCGGGACGGCGTCACCAATTACAGCAGCACGGTTCAGTTCAAGACTGGTCAGCGTGTTCTGCCGCAGGTAACCATGACCGGTCGCACCGCCACTGGCGTGTTGCTTTCCTTTCCAACTCAAGCCAACCGGTCTTACACCATGGAGCAACTTGACGCCTTCGACGGCACATCTACTTGGTATGACCTCCTGCCAGTCGGCGCCGGGTCAGGCATTCCGATCCAGGTTGAGGTGACTTACCCCTTGAACGGCACCGCCTTCTGGCGATTGCGCGTCTCACCCTGAAGTTTGGCAACAACTCTCGCCCTTACGAGCTGCGGAAGGAAACTGATCCTCGGCGACTGAACGGTTCTGGTAGTTGCGAACAGCTTCGCGCCAAGAAAGTCACGACTTCATGACAACTCGACCCGTGGCCACGCGCGTGCGCTATCTCGGCATCTTTCGATCCAGAAAATCCGCGATCAATTTTCCGATTTCTGCGTCGTTGGGACTCGGTGGCCGGCCCGCGGGAACGAAGCAATGGCCGGCGTGTTTTACGATGATGAACTCCACCGGCACCCCGGCTTTCCGCAACGCCGCCGCCAACAGTTCCGATTGCACGAGCGGCACTAAACTGTCGCGCTCGCCATGCAGCAGCAGAAATGGCGGATCGTCCGGAGCTACATAATTCACCGGGCTGGCGCGGCGCAGGATTTCCTCCGACGTTTTCGATCCAAACACCTCGCCGGCGAGCAGTGACCAGGTCTCATTGTGCTGCACCCCATAGAGCAGGTCCGCCGGACCGAACATATCCACCACCGCCTGCACGCGGCTGGATTCATTGGTCCATCCGCCGCTGCGGTCAAACCCGGCGCTCTCTTTCGCCGTCCCCAAGAGGGCCGCGAGATGCCCGCCGGCGCTGTTACCGACCGCCGCGATTCGTTCCGGGTCGAGATGGTATTGCCGGGCGTGCGCCCGCAGGAAACGGATGGCGCACTTGGCGTCCTCGATTTGCGCCGGAAATTTATTCCGCGGCGCGAGCCGGTAATTGACGGAAACGAAGACGTAACCACGCTGGAGCAGTTCTGAGGCAGCGAGCCAGCCGGTGCCGTTCCACTTGGCGCCGTAGGTCCATCCGCCTCCGTGGAAGTTGACCGCCACGGGGCGGGGCTTCGGGTCGGACGATTTCGGGAAGAACAGATCGAGGACCAATTCCTTTTCGCCAATGTGCGCATAAACCACATTCCGCTCCGTGCGCCCGGCGCTGTTCGGAGTCCGGCAACCAGTCGTGAGGCACAAGCTCAGCCCCACGACCGCCGTGCGCCAAAGGAATCGGAAGAGGCGTGGTGAGCTCACTGCTCCGCTGCCGATTCCGGTGCGTTCACGGTGCGGATCTGGATTTCGCGCAGGGCCGCACCCGTGTCCCAGGCCGCGATGCCGAGCGGTTTGGAAAGTTCGATGTCGCCAAACCGCAGCGAGAGTTTGCGGCCGGTGGTGGTGACGTTCACGACTTTCTTCTGCTCGACCCAGGCTTCGATCTTGTGTTCCGTCACGCGCAGCCGGATGCGATACCAGCGGCCGGATTCAAAGCTGACGAATTGCGTGGTTTCGTTCTCGGAGGCGTCCGCTCCGTCGAGATTGGAAAGCCCAACCAGCGTCCCGCCCCAGCCGCCGACGATCAGGCTGCAAAACGAATCTTGCACCGGGAAAGTCAGTCCGCAAAAAAAGTCCGAACCGCTCACGCGCATCGCTTCCAGCGAAAGCTCGTAGTTCACTTTCGGCGGATCGTTCGTGAAACTGACCCCGGTGAACGGCGTGCCCGCGGGCAGGACCAGAAGTCCTTTCTGCACTACCACGCGCCCGTGCCCGCCGAATTCAGTGATGCGCCAACCCTCCAACGAATGGCCGTCAAACACGGAGCGCCAGCCTTGGCCCACGACGGTCGCTACCGGTTGGGCGGCGGCGCGTTCGAGGATTTGAATTTCGTTGAGGTTCATTTCCGGCGGCGCATTGCGCACGTTGGCAGCGGGGTACACTTCCGAAGGTTTAAGCCGGTCCGCTGCGCATCCGGCAAACATCAGGAGCGCCACGGCACCGCCCAAGACAAGAAGATTTCTGTTCATCACGCGCCGAGTATGGGCAAAATCCCGGCGTAATGCACGATCAGAAGTCAGCCCGAAAACCGAAACCGCCCGCGCCCCCGATCCCGCTGCCCGGTTTCTTGAGCGTCCAGGCGGACGGCGTGACGCTGGCCGTCAAGGTGCAACCCCGCGCGCCGACGAACGAAGTCGGCGAACCGTTCGGCGCGGAACTGCGCCTCAAAGTCACTGCCCCACCAGTGGATGCCGCGGCGAACGAAGCGGTGCTCCGCTTGCTGGCGAAAAAATTTGACTGTGCGCGCGGCGTGGTGCAAATCCTCCGCGGTCAAACCTCGCGCCACAAAGTCATCAAACTCCACGGCCTCACCGCGGCCGAAGTCATCGCGAAACTCTCGGCGGAGCAGTGAATTTTCCGGTTAAAATGGCCGAGCTTCAGCGCCACCGGTCGCGCCGGTGGTCCTTGCCCTCCCGAGAAATCGCCGGCGGGGATGCCTCGTGGCGCTTTCCTGGATGAGGGATCAAGGCTTTGCCGCGATGCGGTACAACCGGTGTGCGGTGGCCAGATAAAGCGCATCGCCAATCAGCGCCGGACGCGAATAGAGAGGCGACTCCATCTCGATCTGGGCCAGCAGTTCCTTGCGCCGTCCGGCACGAAGCACGGTCATGCGGGCCGCCACGTTGCCAACGTAAAGCCGGTCGCCAGCCAGCCAGCGGCATCCCCAAAGGGCCCCGGTTGTCTCATGCTCCCAGACGTGGGCCCCGGTTGCGGCGTCCAGACATTCTGACCGATTGTCCCCGGCGCGGGCGCGGCCTTTTGCCTGAAGCAAAATCCCATCCGGGGGGCAAACTTTGCGCTTCACTGTACGCGATTTGGAATTATGCTCTGGCCGTCAGATGAATGAATCCCCGCAACGCAAGCCGCCAGTAGCAAGCAATCCTACGGAGGCGCTGGGCCGTTTCGCCAAATGGTCCACCTCCCTGTTGGCGCTGACCAGCTATGGCCTCGTAATTTACGGATTGTTCGGCAACGCGCTGAAGACCGGCAAACCCGGCTGGCCCGAGGTGCTGCTGATCGTCACCGCCACCGTGGTCACCCTGGTCGCGCTCGCCCTGCAATTGACGGCGCAGAACGCCATTCTCGGAGCCGCGATCATCGCCCTCATCGGCAGCGTCTCGCACAGCCTCGGGGCCACGACGGCTATGCCGTTTGGTCCGTTCCATTACACTGCCGATGCCGGTCCGCGACTGCTCAACATTCTGGCGTGGCCGATGCCGTTGGTGTGGATCGTGGCGGTCCTCAATTCCCGTGGCGTCGCGCGCCTGATCCTGCGTCCCTGGCGCAAAGTGCGCGCCTACGGTTTCTGGCTGATCGGCATCACCGTCACACTCACTGTGTTGTTTGACGCGGGACTGGAGCCGTTCGCCGCCGTGGTCAAACGCTACTGGCTTTGGCAGCCCACGCGCCTGCCGCTCACTTGGGGCGGCGCGCCGGTGACAAATTTTCTAGGCTGGCTCCTCACGGCGCTGCTCATCATGGCTTTCGTGACGCCCGCGCTGATTGACAAGCGTGCCCGCCCGAGCCGGCGCCCGCCGGATTATCATCCGCTGGGAGTCTGGTTGCTGGCGATGATCTTGTTTGCGACCGGTGCCGCCCGGCACCAACTCTGGCTGCCGGTGATTTTCTGCGCGGTAACGAGCGTGGTCGTCTCCGTCTTCGCGGTGCGCGGCGCGCGGTGGTGAAAGGCGCGCGGTCGCCGCGTCCGTGCGTTTCGATCCGGGTTCGCGCGGACGAAGGCGTCTGCGCTCCGCTCCCAATCACTCTCCCTTGGCCGTCGGCGGTTCCGTGCCGACCCGCTTTGAAATCTTCAACCGCGCCACGCGCATGTCATCCATCTCTTCGACACGCAATTCAAAGCTGCCAACGGTGAGCCCATCTCCCTGTTTTGGAAAACCGCCGAGCTGCTGCGTCATCCATCCGCTCGTCGTGGTGACGCCTTCTTCCCGTAACGCCACGCCCACGATTTCTTCCAGCTCGTGCAACGGCAGCGCGCCCGCCACCTCCCACACCGTGTCGCTAGTCCGCGTGAGCAACGGTTTTTCCTGATCAAACTCGTCCTGAATCTGGCCGACCAATTCCTCCAGGATGTTTTCCAGTGTCACCAAACCCAACGTCCCGCCGTATTCATCCACGACGATCGCCAAGTGCAATTTGCGTTCGAGAAAAAGCTGAAGCAGTTTTTCCAGGCGCGCAGTTTCCGGCACGTAAATCAGCTTGCGCGCCGCCGTCAACAGGTCCGCGCCGGTGGTCGCCTTTCCGCGTAACGAGTAGAGGTCTTTGATGTGAATGACGCCCAGCGTCTTGTCGGGATTGCCGGCTTCGCACAGGGGAAAGCGCGAGTAACGGGTTTTCTCGGCCACCTCCACGCACTCCGCAATGCTCGCCGCCGTGTCCAACACGGTCATTTCCTGACGAGGCCGCATCACTTCGCGCACGATGCGGCGGCGCAATTCGAGCGCATTTAACAGGATGTGCCGCCCCAGGGCCGTGCCGCCGGAATGTTTCTGGGACGTCGCAAAAAGCAGCCGGAGTTCCTCCTCGGAATGCGCGCCCTCGCCCTCCGTGGCCGGCTCCAAACCGACCTGCCGGAGCAACCATTGCGAAAACGAGTTGAGCACGACGACGAACGGATAGGAAACGCGATAGAACCACAGCATCGGGTACGCGATCCACAAGGTCGTCGTCAGCGGCTGTTGAATCGCCAGCCATTTGGGCGCTTGTTCGCCCGCGCTGATGTGCAGAAACGTGATGGCGGAGAAGCCGATGATAAACGACAACACATGGCGCACTTCCGGGGCGTTGACGTGCAGCCAGCCAAACACCGGTTGCAACAGCGCCGAGAAGACCGGCTCGCCGATCCACCCCAAACCCAGACTGGCCAGCGTGATACCCAATTGCGCCGCGCTCAGGAAGGCATCGAGCTGCTGCAAGATCAACTGGGCTACCTTCGCCCGGCGATGTCCGCGCCGAACCTCCGGGAGCAACTGGGTGTCGCGAATCTTGACCAACGCGAATTCCGCTGCGACGAAAAAGCCGTTGAGCATGACCAGCAGCGCCACGGCGGCAATTTTCAAGCCGAGCAAAATGATCGGGTTCCAGTCCATGCTACAATTTCACCTCGCCGAAAATGACCTTGAGAATGTCCTCCAAACTCACGATGCCCGTCTCGCGCTGATCCCGCCCCAGCACCACCGCCAGCCGCTGCCCGCCCCGCTGCATCCGGCGCAACGCCACTTCCAACCGCGCTTCCTCCTCCAGAAATAACGCCGGCTGCACGAGCGTCCCGACGGGGCGCGTGACCTCCAGATTCGTCTGAAACAACAACGTCTCCACCGAAACCAACCCGGCGATGCGCCGCTGGCCGGCGCGCAATTCCCAAACCGGGAGGCGCGTCAACCCGCGCTCCCGGGCCAGCGCGAACACCTCGCTCACGGTGGTCGTCGTGTTCACGGTCACGGCCTGCGCGATGGGCGTGGCGATCTGCCGCACGGTGAGCGTCTGCAAATCAAGCACGCGACCGATCATCGCGCGTTCCTCAGACGAGAAAGCTTGCGCGGAGTCCTGCATGACCTGCCGCAACTCTTCCCGGTTGCCGAAGAGGTGGCCGGAAAAAACTTTCCCGCCGGTCCAGCGCAGCAGCGTTTGCGAAACCCGCTCGACGAGCGCCACCAGCGGCCGCAAAGCCAGATGCACGAACCGGAACGGCCGCGCTGACAGGAGGCACAGCCGGTTGGGAAAAATGCGGAACAGCATTTTCGGCAGCAGATCGAACAGGGCGTAAAACAGGAAAACGATGGCCGCGAAGAGCAAGGCGAAGACGAGCCATCGACCCCCGAATTGCCCGTGCAGGGTGGCCACCACCCAGCCGAGAATGACAAAGTTGACCAGCGTGTTGCCGACCAGAATCGTCCAGAGAAAGTTCTCCGGATTTTCGAGGAAGCCATGCAGCAACTTCGCCGACACCCGGCCCGCGCGCATTTGCTGGCGCACCCGCAGCCGGCTCAACGCAAATACCCCCGCTTCCATCCCCGAGAGCAGGAAGGACAGTCCCAGGCAGAAGGCGATAACGAGCCAGCTTAATGCGTTTATAGCCATACCAAGCGAAAGAAAAATTCAACATTCAACGCCCAACCTCCAAAGCGACGCGAACGAGAGTCATTGGGTGTTCGCGGTTGCAGGTTGCAGGTTGCAGGTTTCCCCATCTTCACTTCCCCAGTTCAACGACGAGTTCCCGAACCCGCCGATCATCTGTCACCTGCGCCATGAGTTTCAGTCCGCAAAACGTCGCGGATTCCCCCGGTCCCGGCACCACGCCTAGCAGGTGCGTGAGCAAACCACCCATCGTTTCGACCTCGGGCACTTCGCCCAATGCCGGATGTTCCCGCCGAAAATCGTCCAGCCGCATCGTGCCGCTCACGCGCCAGCGCCCGGGCGCGAGCTTTTCCAAGACAAATCCCCCGCCCTCCACTTCGCCGCGGACACTGCCCACGAGTCCGCCGAGAATATCCTCCAGCGTGACCAATCCAGCCGTGCCGCCGAATTCATCGAGCACCATGGCTAGGCCACGTCGCTGGCGCTGCAAACTTTTGAGCAGTTGCAGCAGATTCATGGATTCCGGCACGAACGACGGAAACTCGATGGCATCCGCCAGATCAATTTGCGGATCGAACAGGAGCGCCCGCGTATTGAGGATGCCGACGATGGTGTCCGGCGTTTCGTCATACATCGGCAGCCGGCGGTGCTTGAACTTGCGCGCCGCGGCGAGCATTTCCTCGACCGTGGATTCGTCCGAGATGCACGCCATGCGCGAGCGCGGCCGCATCACGTCCTTGGCTGTGCGCTGATCCAGGCTGATGATCTGCAAAATGATTTCCTTCTCGCTCTGGGCCAGTGCGCCCTGCTGCGTGGCCAGTTCGAGCAACTCTTGATAGTCCGCATCGGTGAGTGCGGACTGCGGTTGGATGGATTTGGGAATGGTAATCCCGAGGATCAACTCGTTGAGCTTCTGTGCGAGCCAACGCAGCGGGAGCGTGAGTTTTTGGAAGAAAAACAAGGGCGGCCCGACGCGCAACGCCCACAGTTCCGGCTGCCGCACCGCCAGCGTCTTGGGCAACACCTCGCACCCAAAAAGAATCAGGACCAGCAACCCCGCCGCAGTGGACCAGAGCGGCCAATGATCCGAAAGCGCCATCCACAACGCGATGGCCAGCATCGCGGCGTTGGCGAACGTGTTGCCCAACACCAGCGTCGCCAGCAAATCCTCCGACTGGGCGAGCAGCCGACTCACGATACTGCCGAACCGGGGATTTTTTTCCGCGAGCTGTCGCGCCTGCCAGGTGCCGAGGGAGAACAGCGCCGTTTCCGCGAGCGCAAAAAAGAAGCTCGCCCCGGCGGAAACCAGGACGATGACCACCATCAGTAACGTCTCGTGCGCCATTAGCCCGGCCAGCCTAGCCAGTTTCCCGACCCACGCCAAGCCGAATGGCGAACTTAGCTCGAACCCTGCGAGCCAGTCACTCCGCAAGTTGCCCGGCTTGCGATAGCCGAGAGATCGCCGGGTGAATTGCAATTGGCAAAACGAACGCGATCGGTCGCAGTAACGGGGAAGGTCCGCA
Organism: uncultured Verrucomicrobiota bacterium; assembly: GCA_903828255.1. GTDB lineage: Bacteria > Verrucomicrobiota > Verrucomicrobiia > Limisphaerales > JADLHS01 > CAIKLQ01. The sequence goes on along the minus strand of CAIKLQ010000998.1, from coordinate 36,729 downwards.
CTGCCTTTGCGTGCAGACAGGCTTCGGCAAAGTCGCGCGCGGCCAGACGATCCTCCCGAAGCGCAGCGAGCACGAGCGCGTGACAACGTTTTGGGTAGAGGGCGGCCAGCGGTTCAAGTTCACCTCGCCACTTGGGCACAACGCCCATGTTGGCATCGCAGACGGCGAGGAGCTTGCGCAGAAACGTCGCTGTCATTTTTGGCAGGTCCACCGCAAGCACGAGCAGCAGCGGAGAACTCATCACGCTCAAGGCCCGTTCGATCCCGCCAAGCGGACCACAACCAGGCTTTGCGTCGAACAACACCGGGCAATCCACTGCCGCGTAGTTTCCTCCCTCGCGACCGGAAATAAAGATTTCGCTGACGCCGGCGCGGCGAACCGTTGCCACCGCGCGCGCCAAAAGGGACAGACCTCGCACTGCAATCGCCGCCTTGTCGCGACCCATGCGCCGCGATGCGCCGCCGGCAAGGATGACGGCGCTGAACTTCATCTCAGCCATCCCGCCGCAAGACGCCGTCGGTGAGGATGCGCGCGCGCAAGCCGCCGCGGCCTTTCAACCATTCCCGCGCGCCCGGCCCGACCGCGAGATTCATCCAGTCGCACGGACTGCTTTCCTCCACACCGAAGAAACGCACGCCCTGCACTTCAAATTCCTGGCCGATGAGCGCATTCAAATCCGCGCCTCGGGTGAACGCATTGCGACGCGTAGCTTGGGGTTGGGCGTCCGGCAAATTCATTTCCTGGCGCAACGCCTCGAAAACTTCCAGCGAGAAAAAGGTGATCTGGCCCTTGTGATTTTCCTCGCGCTCAAAGTAGCGGTCCCCGCGTAATCCGCGCCCCGCGACACATTCCACCTCGCTCATGGGGACCAGGGGATTTGTGCCCGGCGGCTGGCCGTGATGGCCGACGAAATTGTGGCCGGGCGAGATGAACAGTTGGCAGATGCGAATCACGATACGTACTCCTTACTTTGCCGGCCGCTGTGGGTCAACACACAACCTGGAGGCGGGTGTCCACCGCTGCGGCGTAAACTTCATGACAGCGACCGCAGAGGCCTTGGTCGGGGAGCCAGCTTGGAAATTCTGACGCGATGCGCACGGTGACGGGCGGCGACAGCGAATCGCCGTTGACCCAGTCAAATGTGGGAAAGTCACACAACGGACACGAAGCGCCGGGCGCGGGCCGATGCGCCTCCCGCAAACCGCGCGGGTCGGCAATCAGCGCAAGGAAGTCGGCGTGCCGCGGCGCGGTGTTGCCCCAGAGTGAATCAAATGTCTCGGTTTGTCGCTCCGCCGGCCAGAACGAGTAGCCGCGCGCAAATGCGGCGGCGTGTTGCTCGCGCGCGGCCATGGGCGCGTGGCCCGCAGCGGTGAGCCGACCATCAATCGTGATGTCCCACAGCAAACGGTAGCGTTCGCGGGCGAGCCGGATTTGAGCGGCGTTGAGCGCGGGCAGATCGAGGACGGGTGAATAGCCGAAGCCGGGGTCAACCATGTCGTGCAGATGGGTGAACTCGTGACGAAGATAATCCCACAAAGCCGCGTCTTGCGCGAACCGTTCGGGCCGCAGGGCGAGAATGCCAGTGCGCTGGCCGGTTTCATTCACGTAAAGCTCCGCGCCTTCGTCGCTTTTCCCGCGGGCCTTGCGCACGGCGAGCAGGTTTAACCTCTGCGGCAGCAGCGGGAATTCTTTCACCGAGCTGGCAAGAACAGTCTCCAAGCCCCACTCGCGAAACCAGTCGAGGTGCAACTTAAAGAACGCGGCGTTGCGCTCGTCCGGGTCAGAAATGGCGTAGGGTTTTTCGCGCTCGCGCTGGAAGCGGACAATTTGCAGCGCGGGCACCCCGCTGCGCCGCCCGCTCGTGCAGAGGAACACGGCGGCCTCCACCAAATCTTCGTCGTAGCGCAGTTGCATATCAAGAATGTCAAATTACGGATGCCGAATGGAATCCCAAGGACGACATCGTCGCGGTATTTTTCAATTCGTCCTTCGTCATTCCGGTCAGGTGGTGGGCAGCGCGCCGGGCGGCAAACCGGGAATGCCACACGAATCGCACATGCTCTCGGCGGCTTGATCCACAGGACGCAACAGCAAATCTTCGCCGCCGGGATTCACGGCAAAGCGGGCACATTCCAACTCGATGAAGCCGCGGGTGAAATCCGCCAAAGCGCGAAGCGCGGCGTCCGGGGTGGTGCTCGCCAGCCGGCGCGCGAAGGCGGGCGTCCACCGGCCGAGATGTTCGCGCAGGAATTTCTTTTGCGCGTCGCGGCACAGCGCCAGTTCCTCGGCGTCCAGTTGATTTTCCAGCGCGTAGGCTTCCTTGGCCGCGAGCACGCAACTGAATTCCAGTTCCAAGCAGATATGATCCTGGCGTTCGTCGGCGTCCGCGGCGACTTCCAAGCCGAAGGCGCTGTAGAACGCGGCGAGGTCGGCCAAGCGGTGCGGCTGAAAGAGCGGATCGGCTTTGAGATCGCCGTATTCAATTTCGTTGAGCGGACATTGCCCGCGCGCGGCGTGCCCGAAAGCGGCGAGATAGGCGGAGTGGAACGGATCGAAGGCGTCGGGTTGGAGGGCGTCAATCAAGGCTTCGGTGCTGGTGGCAAGGTCTGCGCTGAACACCGAGGTGGCGCCACGGAGCGAGGCAGTGGTCGGCCCATCAGTCAGCCAGCGCCAGGCTTCGACAGTCGGGTCTTCGTAGGCTTTGGCGAGAAAGCGGTGAATGAAGGCGCGGGCGAGCGCGAGGTCAATGGAGCTTTGCAACCCCGCTTTGGTAGCCGCCGCCGTAGGGAGGCTCTGAGATGTTCCGGGGTTGCCCGCAAATGAAGATCGAGCCTCCTCCCGGCGGCGGCTACTTTCCAGATCATCCTCGCGGTAGTTACCGAACACTGAGCGCTTCGCTCCTTCGCTGCGCGCGGCCCATTCACGCATGGGAATCGGCTCGCTCAGCGTTGGTTCAGATGGAGTTGGCATGTTTGTCGGAGCGAACGTGGAGGGGTTCTTCCACAGGGGTTTCAATGATCTTCGTGCCGTCTTTGGCGTAACCAATGACCGTGTCGTTGTAGAGCGTGAATTTCTTCCCGCGCACTTCAGTCTCGAAAACCTTCGGACCTTCCTTGATTTCGTAGCGATAGCAAATGCGTTGGTCCTTGCCGAAAAGCTGCAGCACCGCGAGCAATTCCCGATCCGGTGCGGCGTATTTCTCGATGGCCGCGTCCACGCCCGGACCGAACATTTGCTGGAGATACGGTCGCGGCACCCAACGCGGCGGTATGTAATAACCGTTTGGCTCCGTGCCGAACTGCGGATACAGCGGCAGCGCCACTTTCGCGACGTGGATGAGATAGTAAAGCGGACTCTGCCGGTTCTCTTTCCAAGTGCCGTCCTTGTTTAACTCAATAAGACCCTGAAGCCGGATGTGACCGATGCACGCCGCCATGCACCGGGTTTGCATCGGCAGCCCTTTGCCGGCTTGATCCTTGCCCTCGACGCGCGGGAAGCAGGCGATGCACTTCTCACTGGTGCGGGTCGTGCCCCGATAAAATGTTTTCTTGTAAGGGCAAGCTTCCATGCACTTGCGGTAACCACGACAGCGCTCCTGATCCACCAGAACGATGCCGTCTTCGGGACGTTTGTAAATGGCGTTGCGTGGGCACGCAGCAAGACACGCCGGGTAGGAGCAGTGATTGCAGATGCGCGCAAGGTAGAAGAACCAGGTCTTGTGCTCAGGCAACAGTTCGCCGCCCTTGAAGTATTGCCCCTTCACGCCCTTCTCGTTGCCGACGGGGTGATCTTCGTAACGATTCGGAGCGGACCACTCTTCGTCCGTCGGGAGGTAGCCGAGCGCGCGATTCGCGCCTTCCGGAGCGATGTTGGTTTTGGCGGCCTCGAAAATGGTCTTGCCGTTGAACTTGCCGTAAGGTGCCTTCACACTCTCGGGCTTGCCGCCCCAATTCTGACCGCCGGGATTGGCTTTTTCGAGCAGGTCGAGCGTCTTCACGTCCCAATGATGCGGATAGCCACCGTAGGGTTTGGTCTCGACGTTGTTCCACCACATGTATTCCTGACCCTTGGAAAACGTCCAAGTGGACTTGCAGGCCATGGTGCAGCTCTGACACCCGATGCAGCGATTGAGGTTGAAGATGAATGCGAACTGTTGGTCGGGATAGGCTGCGTCGTAAGGGTATTCCATCTCACGACCGAGTTGCCAGTTAAGGACGTTGCTCATAATAGGGTAAGGTTAAATGGTTAATTGCGGCGGCGGTCACAGGTTCAAAATCGGAATGGGAGCCCCCATCGGGTCGGTTAACGCGCCCGCCGACTCGAAAGTCGGTGTCGGCGCAGCGGCTGAATTCACCCCGCCTACCCCCTCACCCTGACTCTCTCCCCCTCCGCGGGGGGGAGGGAACAGCGATGATCGCCCTTCTGAAATTTCCTTGGCCGATCTCATTTCGGCAGTCACAGGTTCGCGATTTGACGGAGGACAATTCTCCCTCTCCCCTTCAGAGGGGGAGAGGGTCGAGGTGAGGGGATTTTCGGACGAACCAGCCCACGACGCCAACCGCCCCCAGCGCGCGAAGACTTCCGTGATGGTGTCGCGCACGAATGGTTCGCCACGCTTCTCGAAGGCCAAGTGCGGTCCGAGGTATTGCGGATTGCGGAACAGCGCCAGAATTTGCTTGTGGCCGTAACCCATGCGCATGAACTCCTCGATGAAACATTCAGCCATGTCGTTGGTTGTGTCCTCGTGCGTGAACAGCGCTACGCCGTTCAGTTCCAGCGGATCTTCAAAATCAAATTCATCTTTGGGCATGGGTGGTTCGGTTTTCGGATTTACTCCAACTGTGCTCCACCACCCTCGCCCTTGCCGCTGAACTTACCGGCGATATACTTCTTCATTCCGTCATTCTCGGCGTCGGGGGACATGCCGTTCGTGCCGGGCTTCCATGGGCCTTTGCCACCAAGACCGCCATCCTCCGCTTTGGTGATGCGGATCAGACACTCCTTTGGCACTGTGTTGATGGCGTGATTGTCCGCCTCGCCGCCGAAGATAAAGGCCATCATCGCCTTCGTCTTGTGAAACAGCGTGTCGGTCTGGTGCATCGGCATGTGCCAGTTGCGCGTGACGGACTGCTGCGAACCGAAACGGAAATTCGAGATGTAGCCTTCTTCCGTAAGCGACAGGCCGTCGGGCCGAGTCTGTTGGGCCTTGACGGTTTTCTCCGTGGCGATGAACGAGCCGTGCTTCATCATCACGACGTTGTAGGGATAGGCCGCGTTGAAGGTCAGCCGCAGCATGAGGCGACTCACCTTGTAGAAAGGATCACTCGGCGTCGCGCCGAGATACGGACGGTCAGCGGGGTTAGCGTCCACATAGACGTAGTCGCCGTCGGCGATGCCGAGATCGCGCGCGGCCTGCGGGTTCATGTGAATCTGGTGTTCGCCAACGTTCGGCAGGCGTTTATCCAAGCGATAGGGATCGCCGAAGTTCGAGTTCCAGATGAGATGCCAGTCCACGTTCGCCCAAGACGAGTGGACACTGTGGCGCGACTTGGGCGTGAGGCAGTAGAACTGAAACCCTTTCTCCCAGAGAAAGTTCTTCGAGTTCTTGGTGTCGGCCCAACTCATCTTCACATTGCGCACCGTGCGTTCGTCCCAATGCTCGGCGTCAAGCGGAATGCCGTAGTCGTTCGGACGCACCAGCGGATTGGAACTGACGATGACATTCGGCAAATAGGGCGTGGCCTCCGGGCCTTCGCGATGGACAATGAAATTCTCGCCACAGGAAATCGCCGTCGGATCGTCGCTGTAGGAATGCAGCCGCCCGGTGTCCGTGTAGAACGGATAATTGTCGTGAATCTGCTCGTAGAACGGAATGCGCGGATACGAACGGAACAGCATCAGACAGCCGCCCGGCGGGCCGTATTTGCCGGCCATGATGTCGCTGAGTTGGTAACCGGCGGTGGTGGTGCAGGAGTCGAGCAGGCGCTGGATGTAGATGCTGCGCTTGCCCTCATGCTCGAACTTGAAGTGATCGTGAAACCGTTTGTCCCCGGTAAGTTTGCCAAGCGCTTCCCCGATGCCGGCCAGGATGGAAAGGTCGTCCTTGGAATCGTAAACCGGTTTGATGCCGCCCTTCCAAATTTGCAGGAACGGATTCGAACAACTCGCCGTGATCTCGAGGTCCTGAAACTCCACCCACGAATTCGCCGGCAGTCCGAAGTCGGAATACTCCACGCTCGCGGTCATCTGCGTATCCATCGTCACGATCAACTCCACGTTCGGGTTGACGTTCTTGATCATGCCGTAAGCCCACTTGGCGTTGTTGATCAGGTTGACGTTGGTCGTAAAAATCGCCTTCGTCGGCGACGGCATGTGCGATTTGCCGGTGAAGACTTTGCGGCCTTCCTTGGGGGTGTTGACGATGAGCGGGCGGTCGCCGTGATTCCAATAGGCGGGCTCTTCGTCCTTCGTGTAGGCATGGGCTTTGATGTCTTTGCCATGCGCGTTGGGATCCAGATTCTGCTCGAACGGATCTTCGCCCACCCAGCCTTTGAAGCCCGGCCCGGTAAGCTTGCTGCCCTGGAACAAAGCCGCCTTGTAGTTCCCTGCCCAACCATGACAACCCGCGCCGGGCTTGCCAATGTTGCCAGTGAGCATGAGCGGCAAATACGCCGCGCGATTCGCCTCGGTAGCGTGGAACCAGTGGTTGATGCCTTCGCCCTGATGCAGCGAAGTCGGCTTGATCGTCGCGATGTCCTTGGCCAGCCGCTCGATCAATTCCTTTGGCGCGCTCGTGATTTCGGAAACGCTGTCGAGGTCGTAGTCCTTGAGATGAACCTGGTAGAGGCTCCAGGACGTAGCTACTTCGACTTCGCTGCCGTCGGTCAGCTTCACCTTCCCGTTGAAATCGAGCTGGGGATCAATACCGGATTTGGCGAACGTCTCACCCACCATGTCGCGTGTGACGGCTTTGGCGGAATTGGATTTCGCATCCCACACCACATAATCGCCGAGCTTCTTGTGTTGATCGTCCGTGATGTTCTGGACCTTCTTGCTCGGACCATCGGCGGGCAAGGTGCTGGTGTAGTTGGCGAACACTTCCGAGGCGCGCAGCCGCTTGAGATTGTCTTTGCGAATGAGGAATGGGAAATCCGTGAACTGCTTTACGAACGCTTCGTCATACCACTTGTTATCAATCATCAGTCGCGTCACGCCGAGCCACAATGCCGCGTCCGTGGAGGGACGGACCGGTATCCAGTAATCCGACTTCGTGGACGGCGCGCCGTATTCGGGCGCGATGACGACGATCTTCGCCCCGCGCTCCATGGCTTCGACGAACCAATGCGCGTCGGCCATTTTGTTTTCCACGAGATTCTTCCCGTTCATGATGATGAGCTTCGAGTTGCGGAGATCGTTGAAGTCCGACTCGCTGTTCTGCAAGCCATGCACCCACGGATGGCCGGGAGCTTGATCGCCGTGCCAGGTGTAATTCGACCAGACGCGACCCGCCTTGGCTTCCTCCGGTTTCACGCCGCGGATGTTCACGTCCAGCAGCGCGAGGGAATTACACAGGCGATACATGCCATACTTGCCCAGCACGCCCAGCAAGCCCATGCCGCCGCGCATCTTGATAGTGCGTGTGCCTGCGCCGCCCATGTCATCAATCATCTCCTTCGGATAACCTTGCGATTCGAGGAGCTTCACGCCCGCTTCACCGCTATAACGTGTGGCGATGGCCTTGGTAGCTTTCGCGATATAGGTGAACGCGTCGTCCCACGACAGGCGCTCGAACTTATCCGTGCCGCGCGAATCAAACTTGTATTTGGCTTTGACCTCGGCGGTGAGCGTGGGGAAACCGTCGTCCGCCCAACGCTTCCAGCCGCGCCGCACGATCGGATGCTTCAGCCGATACGGGCCGTAAAGGATGCGGTGGAAGGTGTAGCCCTTCGCGCAATGGCGATTGCCCCAAGCAGCGGTGGCGTGATTGCCGTAGAGGTCCGAGTAGTCGGCGATGTCGTATTCCTCGCCAAGCCGCACAATGACGCCATTGCGAACGTGGGCAGTGATGCGGCAATTGTGCGTGTCATTCGGCGCGCAGACCCAAGAGAACTGGTGGTCGTAGGCGTATTGATTGCGATACTGTTGCTCCCAGTTGCGGTTGGGGTAGTGCGCGAGCGGATTGCTCACATCCTCGGCAGACTGTTGCGCCTGGAGGAAACGCAACGGCAGGAACTGGGCGGCGGTGAGGCCCGCACCGGCGAGGCCACTGCGTTGGAGGAAGGAGCGGCGGGAAAGATTATCGTTCATAGCTTTGCTCGGTAAATCGGGGTTTGCGGCGTGGGGTTTATCTCAGTCGAAAAGCAATTGGTACCAGTTGCTGATCATCTTGCGGCCATTCCGGTCGCGCTGCTCGCCATTCCAGATGGCGAACGCCACCGGCACGGACGTTCCCGGGGCAAACTTCACATCGTCCGCATCGGGAGATTTCAAGTCGCGGATGAATACCACATGCCAGAAGCCGTCGTTCCACACGCCCTTGCCGGCCACGTTTTGCTGCGCGATCGGCTGGGACTTGAACGAGCCGAAGCCGCGCGCATTGGCATCCTCGACCGGTGACTTGTGCAACTGCGAGATCACGTTTCCCGCGTCCCGGGCGGTGGCGAAGTGGCGGTCTTCTTGGAAGTAAGTATCCACATGCATGGAGTTGTAGGCGTCACGCACGTCGGGCGCGTGGCTGCCGACCTCCGCCTGCCAGCCAGCTTTCCATTGCCAGAGATTGACGGGGTTGTTCGTGTCGCCCATGCCGAGGAACGGGAAGCGCCCGGTCATGGAAAATTGCAGCGCCGCGCCGTCCTGGAAATCCTGCACGCGAATCGCGCTCGTCTGTGGCAACTCATCCCGCCACTGGAGCAACACCGCCAGTTTCTTGCCGTCGGTCACCGCCGAGACGGAGACGGCGTAAACCTGATTCGGCTCCGGCCAGAGCGGGTTCAACGGCACGCGCACGGGATCCAGCGTCTCCCAGTAATTGTCCATCGGATCCGTGGCAAGCTGAGTGACCTGCTTCACGTGAATGGCCGCATCCTCCGGCGTGAGCAGATCATTGACTGAAATATCCGTGCGGCGCAGTGATTGCACGAAGTGAACGAGCGCCCAGCGTTCCTCGGGTTTCATCACGTCGCTGCCGTAGGGCACCATCGGGGTGCCGGCCAGCCCGTTGTGGATGCGGAGATAAAGATCGCGCCCCGTATGACCGCCGCGGAACAAGCCGGTGTTGAAATCGCGCGGGCGGATCGGGAGTCCGGCAGCGTCCTTGAGCGTCGGCACTTGCGGACCGTCGCCCGCGCCGGTTTCGCCGTGGCAAAGCGCGCACTGCATTTTCTTGAAGGTCTCGCGGCCCAAGGTGAGTTCCTGGACAGTGTTGGGCGTTTCCGGCGGCACGACCACCGACTGGGCGAGCGTTCCGCCGGCAGCGGCGGCCTCGAAGCGGTTGACGCGCTTGCCCGACTGGTCCACGAAGCTGGTCAGGTATTTGACATATTGAACCAACTCGCGCCGCTGCGACTCGGGGAGATACGAAAAGCTTGGCATGGAACTGCCGGGCAATCCGCGCGTGACCGATTGGAACAAATCTTCGTCCGTCGGCAGCGCCGTGCCGGGCGTGGATTTGATTTTGAACAAGCCCGCGCTGAAGTTGCGCGGCTTGGGGTAAACCCAGACGGCGGCCGGCCCGTTGCCGTCGCCGTTGAGGCCGTGACACGCCGCGCACTGCTGCTCGTAGAGCGCCTGGGCCGGCACGAGAGCGGGAGCGGGGGCGGCCCCCATGCAAATAAAGGACGCGATCAAACTTGCGCGGAGGCAAAGAGGTAAAGATTTTTTCTTCATCGCGCGTCCAAGCTAGCCGACGCGCGAACCGCGGACTTTGATCTAGGTCAAGTTTTGCAAAGTTGTCCGCCCGATTTAGCCCGACCTCCGCAATGAGAAAGGTGCGAATCCCAAGCCCGCGTCCTCACCCATTCTTCCGCCTGGTTGTCTGTCATTTCGTAATACATCAATCCCTAATGCGCCGCGTCCTTCCCCAGTTCAGTCATTCTGCAAGTGTCTCGGTAAAACAACTCCGCCGCCAGCAGGGAATGGGGAGGCCCATGAGCCCCCGGTATCCCAATTCCCAACTTACCTCCACCGCTGCTGCGACCATGACTGTCCCGATACCGCGAAAGCGTGGAGGCTTCTGGATTTCGGGCCGATTCCACGGTGCGGTCGCCAGGAACTCCACATACACGATGGGCTTGCCAAATTGAGCTTGAACGCGTGCGGATTTGAAACCACTTGCGAGCATCAAGCCCTGCAAGTCTCCCTCAGACGTGACAGCGAAGGAATGGTAGCCGAGCAGCGGACATCATTCGCCCGCCTTCCTCGTCCAATCCCAGTGATGGTCTTCGGGCTTATCCCGGAAAACCCGACCCACAGAGTGCGCCTGCATGACCGGCTGCCACGAACTGCTCCACCGGGCCAAGTGCTTATCTGTGACCTCATCCAATAAACTGGCCTCCACCAATTCCCCGGTTGCCACTTTCTTCAGATAGACGCGGGATTCTTCCATATCAGATCAGGACCAGCTCGCTCTTTTCCTTGGTTTTTTCATCCTCAAACATGAGTTTCTGGCCCATACGAATCTTCGCGTCAACCGCCTGCAACAATCGCAGCGCCAAGCGCATCACTCCCGTCTTGCTGAGATCTTTCTTCGACGCCAAATCTTCCAACACGGCCATTTCCCGGGGCGTTAGATTCAGCGTCATTGTGCGTTTATCGTTGTTTTCCATGTGTACAGAGTGAATATAAAACAATCAAAAAGCAATCATTGTTTAGCTAGCAGTAAGCTATTTAACACTCAGTCGCCCCGTCACAAAGCTGCAAAACGTTAGGAAAAATTTACTTGGGCGGAGGGGCGGTTTGGGTCGCGCGAGCCTTGCGAGCGTTGGTTCACGCTGCAACTTGAGCGGGCAACGGAAGGCTCTGGTTTTCGAGGGCGACCGGGGTGATGGTCCAGAATGCTTTCGCGTCGGCTGGTTTGGCCAAGCCTTTGTAATGGCGCTGAATGATGTCGGGGCTGTTGCCCGCCCACTCGGCGGTTTTGCCTTCGTGCTGGAAATACGCCAAGTGATGGCTGATGGCCGTGTGCTGCAGAATGTCCTGAGTCCAGAGTTGCAGCGCCTTCCGTTGCGTCTTCTCCGCATCGGTTTCCGTGCGGCGCGGACGCTGGTCGGGATTGCCAAAGCCCAGCGCCAGATTGAGGGCATCGAAGTCGCGGCGCCAGTTGGCACCACGGAACGGCGTTTTGCGGAGGGCGTGGGGCAACAACCCTTCGCGGAGGTTGGCGGGAAGGAGCGGGCGCGGGCCGAGTTCGGCAAAGGCGCGCTCGGCGTCGGCTTCTTGGGCCGGGGTGAGCCGGGTGGTGGTGATGTGTTTCTCAGGGGCGAAGTTGAGGGCCTCGATTTCGAGTTGCGGTTTGCGGGTAAAAGCCTCAGGTTCGGACTTGTAGTTTTCACGGACGCGGAGACCGTTGGGCTGGATGCCGGTGATGCGGTAGGACGTGGATTTGTTCGGGTTTTTGCAGGCCGAAATCTGATAAGTGCCGCGAGGTTTCACAGCCGAATGTATAAAACGCGAATACCGCGCCAAAGTTTCCGGCGGCGCGGCCGAGGGTGCGCAGTGCGCCCTCCAAACCATCCTGTGCTTCGAGAATCGGGAACCCCATGACGCGGTCACATTGTTGAACGTGGCCGCGCCGCGCCTTGCCGCAGACGCGGGCGCAGGGACGCGGCTGTCGGGCAAACCCAAACTGCCGAGAACCGCGCCGCCTCTTTCCGTCGTGCTGGATCGCCTTCCGTTCCCGGGCAGGACACGCTCACGCTGGCGGCAATTCAAGCCAGCTTGCGCGATTTCGGGGCGGCATCGCATCCGGGAATCACAGCAGCCGGACAAATGCCCACGCTGCGGAGTTTTCCTGGAACTGAATGCAATCCCGTTTCGGGTATGGGATTGAGCGCCCGCGCCAGTGGCGCGTCAGTGGCTGGTACCCCACCCACGAATGAACCCGACACATTGCGCCACGTCCGCCACGGAATCATCCCAATTGGCTTCGTACTCCATGGCAATGTTGCCCGAAAAACCCTGCGCCTTGAGTTCCTGAAGGATGCCGGCAATGTCGGCCACGCCCGTGCCTAGGACCACGTCCTCTTTTTGTTGGCCGATGACGGGGCGGTCCTTCAGGTGAACGCTTACGATCCGGCCTTTGAGAATGCGAATGGCGTCCAAAGGCTTGAGGCCGGAGGTGGCCCAATGGCCTGTGTCGGCGCTGGCTCCGATGCGCGGGTCGCGGTCTTTGACGAGCGACAGCACAAAATTCGGATCCCAGACTTGGTACTTGGGATTATTCGATTGGCGCGCGTGCTGATGGTAGCCGACCCGGATGTCAAACTCCTTCACCAGCTTCTCAATGGTGTCGAGTTGCGGCACGTCTTCGGTGCTGATGGCGTAGAGGTCGAGCTTCTTGGCGAATTCAAAAATCTTGCGCCACTCTGCGGCATCCTTGCCGCTCACCACGCCGTAATTGACTGCGCGCACGCCGTGTTTGGCGAGCTTGGCTTTGACCGCGGCGATGGTTTCGTCGGAAGCGTCATGATGGAGTTTCAGGTCCGGTTGTTCGGCGCTGAGTTTCTGGCCGGGGTAAAACTCGATGCACTTGCCGCCGGCTTGGGCGGTTTTTTCAATCGCTTGGAAGGCGGTGAACCGGTTGAAGGTGTAGGCTTGGCAACCCACGGCGAAACCAGCGATCTTGGCGTCCTCCGGAATAGGGGACGCGCTGACGGTGGTGGTTACGGTGACGAGCGTAGTGAGCAGTAGTGTGGCGGTGATTTTTTGTGACAAAGATTTCATGGTGTTGGTTTTGGTTCGGATTTTCGTGCGGCAATCGTGCCGACACCAGCTATGGCAACCTTTGCGCGAGGCTCTGTCAAAGCAAATTTGCTTCCACGAGATTCTGAGCGGAACCCGATGCTCCATCCCGCGCTCCGGGCGACATGCTCAAAACCGCGCCCCTCCTACGTCTCGGAGCGTTCGGCCCCCTGGCAAAGGGTGCCGAGCTTGCTCGCCCACTCATGGGGCCAACACCCGCAAAGCTCCAGGCTCGACCGAGAACTTCACCGGCAGGGCACCCACGAGATCGCCATCCAGTTCAAACGCCGCCGGGGAAGCGCCCGTGAGCGTGAAGTCCGTTGCCGTAAATCTCCGCACCAGATGCTCCGGCAAGCGACCCCGCACCAGGAGCGGAAATCCGCAGCGGAGCAGCGTTGCCCAGCCGGCGCGGGGGAAAACACAAACGTCCAGCTTCCCGTCCTGCAAATCGGCGTGGGGCTGGATTTGGTAGCTGCCTCCATAACGCCGCCCGTTGCCGATCAAGATCAACTCGCCCGCCAGGCTCGTGGGGCCGCTGGATGCGGTGATGAGCGACCGCCGGTGGGCCACCGCTTTCAGCCCGGCGACCACGTAGGCCAGGGAGCCGATTTTTTTCTTGAGCGACCAGGACACCAGTTCAATGGCGCGCGCATCCAATCCCGCGCCGGCCAGTTGCGCAAAAAAACGGCGTTCGCGTTTTCCGTTCACGCTGAAATCAGCTCGCGGCAAGTCCACCCGGATTTCGCGTCCGCGCCGAATAACGGCCCACGCGGCGGCGGGCGTGAGGGGAATACTCAACTCGCGCGCGAAGACATTGATCGTGCCGAGCGGGAGGACGCCCAGACAGGCGCGCTGAAAACCGTTCGGCGCATCGCCGAAGCCGTTGAGTACTTCATTGAGCGTGCCATCGCCTCCCGCCGCAACCACCAACTCGAAACCTTCCGCAATGGCTTGAGCCGCGAGGCGTCGGCCATCGCCGGCGGCTGCGGTTTTTTTCAAAACACATTCCTTCCCGAGGGCCTCCAGGCTGCCTCGAAACCGCCGGGCTTTGTCACCCTTGGCGACAGGATTGAAAATGACGCAGGTGCGCACCGGGAAAGTCTGGCGGGCGCGGAGCGGGAGTCGAGGCGAAAGCGGGGCGAGGCGAGAGATGTGACTTGCCGCGCTAAGGCAGAACGAAGGCTGTTGCGTGGTGTGTTAAGAATCGTTGGTGGTGTGCGGGCGGGCCTGACGCAACCCGCAACCCGCGCATTCCTGTGGATTTGGCGGCGCCGGTCCTGCCTTTTTAATTTGCGGCGCAGGGAGCGAAAGAGCTATTTCCCATTGACGCAAAGCTCGGTCAACCAGATTGTCGAACTCGTTCCCATGAATATTTCGGTTTTCAGCAACCCGCATCGGCTGGTTCGGCCCCCCGGCGGGGCGGAAGTTTCACGGCGGGCGTGGGCCCCGCCGCTTGACCAAACCAGCCGACCGGAGGCCGCGTTCACCCTGATTGAACTGCTGGTGGTCATCGCCATCATCGCGTTGCTCGCGGCTTTGTTGCTGCCGACGTTGGGCCGATCCAAAGCCAAAGCCGAGGGGCTGGCGTGTGCGAATAATCTCAAGCAACTCGCCGTGGCTTGGCATCTATATGCCGACGATAACGAGGGCTTGCTCGTCAATAACCACGGCGTGCCGGAAACGCTGGCCCGCCGCCAGACCTGGGCCAACAATGTGCAGGACTGGGAGGACGGCGACGACAACACCAACCTGCTTTATCTCTCCAACGCCAAGCTCGGCCCTTATACCAGCCGCGCCACGGCGATTTATAAATGCCCGTCGGATCGCGCGCCGGCGCTCAATGGCCCGCACATCCGCAGCATGTCCATGAACGCACAGGTGGGTAATCCGGGTGAGTTGACCAACCGTTTCAACCCCGCTTACTTGCAGTTTTTCAAGCAGGGCGAGATTTCGAATCCGTCGGGCATCTTTGTTTTCCTCGACGAGCATTGCGACACGCTGAACGACGGCTTCTTCGTGAATCGGCTGGACGAAAGCATTTGGGGCAACCTGCCGGGTTCGTACCACAACGGCGGTGCCAACCTCGTCTTTGCGGATGGCCACCTAGAGTCGCATCGCTGGGTGATTCCGCAGACCGGACCACCGGCGCGCAAGAACATCGTGCGCGGTAAACCGTTTCCCGCCACACCGACCACCGATTTCGACTGGCTCAAGACCCGGACCAGTTTCCGGAAACCGTAACGGCTGAACGGTTCAAGCACCGGCTCCAGCTTGGAGTCAATTGGCTCATGGCCGACCTGTTCAAGGCGCTCAACGCGGAAGCCCAGAAAACCATGGTTATCTCGCTCGACGATTTGTCCGCGAGAATCTGGCAACATCTGGGCCCCGAAAAAGCCGTCGCCATGAGAAAGGAAGGAAACGTCAATCGCGCTCCCATCGGAATCACGCGCGCGGGATACCCCGTCGTCGTGGTGACCGAGCAGTTCGTCAACGCCCACGTCCCGCTGGACTTCACTGGCGCAGAGGGCTTGGAGATAGCGAGGTAGGCCGCCGTGGTATTGGTGACGAAGAGCACACTGGTTTGCACTGGCGTCTTCGTGGCGTCCACCCTCGTCGGTGCCAGGACCGTGAACGCCGCATTGGTCGTCATCGCATCATCAAACCCTGAGAATCGGCGCACGATTCCACTTCCGCACCTTCGCCCTGCATGATTTGCAACGAATCGAATTCACGGTTCTTCAGGCGCTTGAATTCTTCTGGCAAGGCGCGCTTCGTCAGTTTGCGCTCACGCACGCCGGCTTGGTCGCAACTCAAGAGCAGCGCGTGCGGCTTGTAAATTCGCGGATGGCCGAGGATGCGGGTCGCGCCCGGGGGCAGTGCCGGAGCGGGACGCCGATCGAGGACGAGAAAACTTAGGGCCAGGTCGCGCAGGTCAATGCCAAGCAGATTGGCGAAGTGGGACCAGTGACCATCCTGGAAAACTTCCGCCGGCGGCGACGCAAAATGATGACACCAATGCCGTTCGTTACCCGCCGTGAGGACGCCGCAATGTTCCTGATGCGGGCAGGGCGCGATGACGTTGAATTCGGGACGCAGTCGTTCGCGGATCGCGCTGAGCGCGCGGCTCACGCCGTAAGTTCCGGGCTCAACCCAGAGGACGCACTCCGAACGGGCAATCAACCTGACTAGGGCTTCGATCTGATCGGGGGTTAGTTCGTTTAGAACATGGCTGACGAGAAGCGTGCCGGGCGGAGCGTCGGTTTCTGAACCGGCTTTTGAGTATATCTGCCGTGGACGCCAAGGGGTCGCGGCTTGGGCTACTGAACCGCTATGAGCGGGCGACGGCGGTAGTGGCACAGGCGTCTCGCCTGTGGGTTCCGGTTCGCACGAGCGAGAGGCCCGTGCCTCTCGCTGGTTCATCGGTAGGTCCACGGTTTCACGGCAGATCGGAGGCCGGCGCTCCAATGCTTCCGCCGCCCCCGGAACATCTCCAAGCCAGGGGGCAACTTCCAGCCCCGGATACTTTGCCTGCGCCCGGCGGGTCGCGAATTGCCTGGCTAGCGTCGAGCGATCCCAGACCCGAAGTGTCGAAACAGACTCAACGCCGAAATGGTCAAGAAACGCCCGCCCGGCAATGCCGCTGCCGCAACCCCAATCGAGCAGCTCCCCGCGCGGTGG
This sequence comes from uncultured Verrucomicrobiota bacterium, assembly GCA_903828255.1. Taxonomy (GTDB): domain Bacteria; phylum Verrucomicrobiota; class Verrucomicrobiia; order Limisphaerales; family JADLHS01; genus CAIKLQ01. The sequence continues at coordinate 20,094 of CAIKLQ010000998.1, read as the reverse complement.
CGACCAACCGCGCCGTGCGAGTTCGGCGAGCACGTAATCCCACTTCCAACCGATCCGCTGGGCAAAGGTGGTGTCGTAGCTGGCGAGGTCAGATTCGCTTCGCCAGTAATCGGCGGCGCCGGCGCGGCCGCCCAAAAAGTTGGCGCGCAAGCGCTCCAGTGCGGGCCAATCAATTTCGTTCCAATCCATGGATTCGTTGCCGCGGAAAAGTGGCTGCCAGCGGCGGTGGCTCAAAACGCCAGGGGATTCATGGTGGCAGGAAGCGATTAGGTGCAAACCAACACCACCGCGATGAGCAACAACAGCGCGACCAACCACCAGAACCAATGCAGCCCGCGCGGTTTGACTCTCGCTCCGCCAAACTCGTCTTGTACGAATTCGTCGTAGTTGAATTCCTGATCCGGCAGATCCAACCCGCCAACGTGCGCTTCGTCGGACCAGCCGGTCTTTTCATCCGAGCCGCAATACGGGCAGACGCGAGCTTTGGGCGAAAGCTCGCTGCCGCAGTTGGGGCAAATTTCCTGAGGCATCGATGGGCGCGCCGCGTCGGCTTGGGTGGTTCGGTGACGGCGAGCTTGCCTCTGAGGCGTGCAACTCAGCCGCCGACGCCGGCGTATTCCTCGTCGCCGTGGAGGTTGAGTCCCATCAAAACGTACTCGTGGGTGATGGCCTGCATGTCTTTCACATAGTCATCCAGCCGGACCAGTTCGCTGAAGCCCAGCATGGCGAACATGTGGATCGCCGTCTCCTGCCCGCCGATGAATTCGGCTTCCACCTTCTCCAAGCTGACGTTGCGCGCGATGTCCACGATCTCCGAGACGAGCGCTCGTGCGAGCCCGCGCCCGCGATACTGTGGATGCACCAGGACGCTCACGCGCCCGATGTGCCGTTTCCAGCCGCCGAGTTGTTGATGCAAGGTGGCGTCGCCGAGGATTTTTCCACCTTGCACGGCGACCAGCGGAAGATTGCGCCCCAAGTCAATGTTCTGGCACCAATCGCGGATGACCGCCAGTTCCGTGACGCGATGCTTGATGAACATGCGTTCCTGCTCTGGGATGCCGAGGAACAGTTCGTGGAAGTTCTTTTCGTCGGTCTTGCGCAACGGTCGCAACGTGACCTTTGCGCCGTCCTTCAACGTGATTTCCTTCGGGAATTTCTGGAGTTCGAGTTCAATGGACATAAAAGCAATCGGTTTTTTTGCAACCGCATCCTGCCCCAACCGCGGCACCGCCGCAAGACTCAATCCTTTTTCCCTGACGCAAAGTAGAGTTAGGCAGAGTTGGCGCTAGGGGTTCAACCGACCGTAGTTGTCAGCTCCTAACGTCCTCCTCCACCCCGCAGCAAACCGGACAGACGGATTTCCCGTATCCGGCTTCCCGACTGTTCCCCAGGCGGGTCTTTGCTTCATTGAGGCTCAGTCCCTGCGCGGGCAACCATTTCCACACCCGCTCTTAATCACACCGGTGTCGCGAGCCTCCGGCTTGGCGTTTCCCGGCTGCGTCAAACCGGGTTCGCCAACCTGAAAGGTTGCCGACAAGGTCGCAAACCAGGAGGCTGGCGCCACTAAAACTCCGCGCTTTTCAAACCGGCCTGCACAGTTTAAGTTCCCGCTCCCTTTGGGGCTTCGTTGACTTCCGATGGAGGCGTACGAGTCCGGGGATTTTATGGCATTGATCGTTCAAAAATATGGCGGCACGTCGGTGGCCAACACGGATCGCATCAAAAATGTGGCCGCGCGCGTGGCGAAATATCGCGCGCAAGGCGACCAGATCGTAGTCGTGGTTTCCGCCATGAGCGGCGTCACCGATGGCTTGATCAAGCTGGCCAAAGAGATCGCGCCGCTGCCCAGCGAACGTGAGATGGACATGCTTCTCGCCACCGGCGAGCAACAGACCATCGCGCTCACGGCCATCGCCTTGCACGCGCTCAATATCCCGGCGGTTTCGCTCACCGGCGCGCAGGCGGGCATCGTCACGGACGGCGTCCACACCAAGGCCAAGATTCACAACATCACGCCCAAACAGGTTCATGAGCGGCTCGATCAGGGCAACGTCGTCATCGTGGCGGGCTTTCAAGGCGAGACGAAGGACGGTCAGATTACCACGCTGGGCCGCGGCGGTTCGGATCTGACGGCCATCGCCCTCGCCGCCGCGCTCAAGGCCGACCTCTGCCAGATTTACACCGACGTTGATGGCGTCTATACCGCCGACCCGCGCATCGTGCCCAGCGCGAAGAAGCTCGCAGAAATTTCCTACGACGAGATGCTCGAACTTGCCAGCCTCGGCGCGAAGGTGATGCAGAGCCGCTCCGTTGAATTTGCCAAGAAATTTGGCGTGGTGTTTGAAGTCCGCTCCAGTTTGAACGACAACCCCGGAACGATTGTGAAAGAAGAAACCAAAAGCATGGAAGACGTCGTGATTCGCGGCGTCTCGCTCGACAAGAATCAGGCCAAGGTCACGCTCGTGGCCGTGCCGGACAAACCCGGCGTGGCGGCGCGAATCTTCAAGGCCGTCGGCGACGCGAACGTGAACGTGGATATGATCGTGCAAAACATCAGCCACGGCAGCGGCACGCCCGCCACGGACCTTTCCTTCACCGTGGACAAGCCCGACCTGCTCAAGGCGCGCAAGGTGATTGAGGGATTGAGGGCGGAGATTGGCTACCGCGAAGTGATCGCGAACGAAGGCATCGGCAAGCTCTCCATCGTCGGCGTGGGCATGAAAAGCCACAGCGGGGTGGCCGGGAAGTTGTTCGATGTGCTCGCCACAGCCGGCGTGAACATTGACATGATCTCGACGAGCGAAATCAAGATCTCCGTGGTGATTGATCTGGCGAAAGGCGAGCCGGCGATGAAAGCCGTCCACGCCGCCTTCATCGGCTGACTCCAGCGCCCGCAAGCATTTGCAATCTGCAAGGCTGCGGGGCGGGGTTGGTGGTGGCGTCAATATGCCGGCCGTGAATCCGACCCCCGCCAGTGCTGTCTTGAAGGGCCTGCCGCCTCCTAGCCGCCATCTCCAGCCCTTAAAGCGCCAAGCCCCGCCGGCTATGGCGATGCGCGCTACCACCAGAGGAAATTTCGGTCCGGAGGGTCGCTGGCGAGCGCGTTCATTTGCGCCGTGGAAAGGAACTTGAAATACTCGGTGTGCGAGTCCCCGAAGAGCATCATCATACGATTCCGGCCCTTGTAATTGTGCCATTGGCCGCGCGCCTGAGTGACGTCCCGGTTGGCGTGCCAGATCCAGTCGCCTTGGATGATTTTGGTAGTGGGCTTGAGAGCGACTTCCGAGCTGCGGATTGAGCGGTACTTCGGATTCGTTTCGCCTTTCTGGCCGCAGACCAGCTTGACTTTGAAATAGTCGAAACCGAACTCGGTCAGGTAGCTGTTGCCGTATTGCAGGTAGCAGTTGGTGCAGTTGACCCCGCGCGCGGCCAGCGACCAGAAATCGCCCTTGTCAGAGGGGCAACGGAAAACTTCGTAACCCCGCGCAATATAGACATTCAGCGGGCGATTGGTCGCCGCCGTGTAAACATCGTAAGTCCCGTCTTTGCCGCCGGTGGAAGCCCAGTCGCTGATCTCGGGGTAATAGGAATTGTTGTCGTCGGCGTACATGAAAAAGGCCTTGCCGATCTGGCTTTGGTTGCTCATGCAACGGACGGTCAGGGCTTTCTGCTTGGCGTTGGCGAGCGCCGGCAGCAGCAGCGCGGCAAGAATCGCGATGATGGCGATCACCACGAGCAGTTCGATCAGGGTGAAGCCCCTGCCGGGAGATTTCGTTCGCGCGGAAGGGATGCCCATTTCCTGATTGGCGCTTCGCGGGGCCGAGAGAGTTGCTGTTGCGGCGGTGATCATTGGCGAAGCATGTGCCCGCCTATTTCGGCCGTCAAGGGGCGATCTGCCGCCGGGGGCGATTGGCCCCAGGTCGCGGCGTTACGGCGAGAGCCATTCCGCTTTCACACCTTTGAGGCCGTTGATCAGGAATTGAATCGCCACCGCGGCCAGGAGCAACCCCATGATGCGCGTCGTGATTTTCATGGCGATGGGATTCAGCCACTTCGCGCCGTGGGCGGAGATGCGGAAGATGACGTAGCTCGCGAGCGCCACCCCGATGATGCAGACATAAAGCGCGGCGTGTTGCGCCACCCCGCTGGACCGCGCTTGCAACACGATGACCGTGGAGATCGCGCCCGGCCCCGCCAGCATCGGCACGGCCAGCGGCGTGATCGCGATGTCGGCTTTCTCCGTGCCCGCGTGGGTTTCCTCACTCGTCTCCTGCATCCGCGAACGCTGCGCCCGCAACATGTCCAGCGCCACCATCAGCAGCACGATGCTCGCGGCGATTTGGAACGCCGGCATCGTGATGCCCAGAAACTTGAAAATGATTTTGCCCGCCACCGCGAAAAGCAGCAGCACGCCAGCCATCACGAACGATGCCAGTCGCGCCGTGCGCATGCGTTGCTCCGGGGTGTCGCGCGGCGTCATGGCCAGGAACGCCGGCACCGTCGCGATGGGATCAACGATCACGAACAACGAGCCGAAGGCCAGCAGCGCGTAATGAAACAAGGCATCAAGTTCTGGGTTCATGCGCAGCAGGGGGCCAGGATGGCCTCGGTCATCCCGTGAATGATCTTCTTATCCGCTGGGCAAATCGTGGCCAGCACGCCGCCGAGTTGCGGACGCGCGGCGTCGCCGTCGCCGGACACGAAATAGTAGGGGCACAATCGCGCGCGCCCTTTCATGGGCACGAGTTCGTTGCGCTGGAAGTCAAACCACTGCGCTTCGACGAGGGTGGTTTTGTGGAAGCGCTGCAACACGCGCGGGGATTCCTGGAAATGCCGGATCGCGTCGCCCACGACCGTCGCCCATTCCTCCTGCGACAAATCGCTGCCGAGAAAGACGCCGCGCGCGCCCCAGGCGTGAGCCGAGAAACCGGAAACTTTCAGGATCAGTTCGCGTTCCTTTTGCGAGAGCGCCTTGAGTTGCTGCCAATCGGTGAGGTTGAGTTCGGGGAGGGTGGCCTGCGGCGGCAGGGGCGAAGGGTCAACCACCCAGGTGTAGGGCACGAGTTTGCGGAGGCGATTCAAAAAGCCTTCACCAAGTTCCTGCCGCCAGAAGCTGTAGAGGTTTCGATTCCACAGCAGGGCGAACAACATTTTCTCCTCGAACACTGGCTTGGGCGGCGGCGTGAGGCGAATACGGCCGGCGGCGGCCAGTTCAAAAATGGTGTGCGCGTTCGCCACGTTTGCGAGATCGAACAACTCGAAGAAGCGATATACCGCGTCGCCGTCGGCGAAGTTGGTGAATTCTGAATTCTGAATTCTGAATTTTGAATTTCCCAACTGATCGGCGAGCCATTGCATCTCGGGCCGATAGGTCGCCGATTCCTCGGAGACAACGATGTGGACTTGTTTTGCGTCGCCGAAGATGGACTCGAACCCGCGCAACATGCCGTCCGCACCGCCCATGACTTGGGACTTGGGACTTTGGGCTTGGGACTCCGAATAAGTTTGATTCAGCCACGCCGTCAACCCGATGCCGCCGGGCACGGAATCCAGTTCCGTCACGCTCAGGCCGTGCTCGGTCAGGAGCAGATCGGGCCGGATGACGCGCGGCACATGATTCTTGAACGCCGGCGAGCGTTGCAGCGCGATGAGTTCGGCCGGTTTGCCGAGGTCCAGCCAGCGCGCGACCCACTCGGGCTGCTGGCCTTCCGCGCTCTTGCGGTAAAGCAAATTGACCGCGCGATAAAACTGCAGCAGCACGCGGCCCAGCGATTCGATCTCCTTCGCCAGTTCCGGGCCGAGTGGAAATGGGGCAGCGGAGGTGCGCCAATCGTGGTTGGCAAAGAGGCCGTGCTCGGGCAGTTGCTTGCGGACGAAACGCGCGTGTTCCGCAGCGGCTGGCGGCGCGGGCGCCGCAAGGCTCACGGAACGGGCAGCGGTTTCATTCATGGCGGCAGGGTAGCGCATCCGCCCTACAATCCAAGTTTCCAATCAATTCTCCGGCGGCGGACAAGCAGCCATGCGGCGAGCGTCCGGTCGCGGACTCCTCATGGATGCCGGAGCCGGAAATACCGCGGCGCGGCGGACGGGAGGAAGTTCGCGCTGGTTTGGTTGCTGATGACGCCCCACCCGGTCCAGGAGTTGATCGGGTCCAGGTTCGTCGTGGATTCCAATTGAAACCCAGCGGCGAGCGCGGGCCAACTCACCGATATCTGGCCGCCCACCGGGCTGATCGAAAGCGCGGGGCGAACTATGGCGGACTGGACGCTCCAGGTGCGGCTGGCCTGAAGTAATTGCTGCGGGTCGGTGCGTACGAGTGCGGTGGCATCGCGCACGTCGGCGCGGATGGCGTTGGTTGGCTGCGGGAGATTCCAGCCGCTCACGATGAACGCCGCGTTCGTGGCGTTGGGTTGCAAAACGCCGTTCACGAACCATTGCACGCCGAGCGAATGGGTGGAGGGATGCGGCAGCCCCAGCGACAGCGTGGTCGCGTCGGAGTTGGTCAAGCTGGTCAGCGAGTTGGTCGCCGGCGAAACTGATTCGATGGGTTCAATCCGGCCGTAGATGGAGAGCACAAACGCTTCACCGCAAATCTCGCAGAACGGGATATCCAAGGCGCGCATCTTGCAATTGTGCTTGGGGCGAAACCAGCCGGTGGGGTGATAATGCGCGCCCTCGAACAGCCCGTCCACGGCGTAGTAGCTCGCCACGTCCGGCGTCGGTACGGGCGTGCTGGGCAGAATCCAAACGTTCCATTTGATTTGGGCGCGGTTCGTTTGCTGCGTGGTGTTCGGCTCCTCCGTGTCGGGGTATCCGGGAAACGCCGTGCTATACTCATCGCCCAAGTCGGCGAAGCTGTGGCCAAACTCATGCACCCCGATTTCCGGCGAGGACGGATGCGTGGAGGTAACCAGCACGGTGCCGCCGGAACCGCCGTACTCGGGGTCGTTCACGACCAGGAGCGCTTGGTCATAATCCGGCAGCAACGCCTGTAACAAGGTATCCACCTTGCCGTAGCCGTTGGCGTAGTTGCCGTCCCAATCATTTGGCGGGATGGTCACTAGGCGAGCGGTACCGTAACTGTCGTAGGTGCTGTTGAAATACGTGTCCCGGAAAATTCCGCGCGCCGGATGGTCCGAGCCGGCTTCCGCGGACGCCACAAAAATCGCGAAGGCATTGAAGTAATTGGAATACTCGTTGAACGGCGGCGTGGTGGTGAGCTGTTGCAGGACCGCGCGGGCGTTGGCGCTGAACTGGGCGGTCTGGCCGGCGGTATAGCCTTCGGCCAGGAACACGAGGTTGATCCGGTTGCTGGTGGGGCCGTTGGTTGCCAGCGTGTAGAGCGTGCCCTCTGCAAAGGTGGTGCCGGCGGCGAGCGAGAGTAACCCCAGTGACCAGAGGATCGCACTGAGAGCTTGGTCGAAAACGCGCGCTTTCCCATGGCCCCCTCCTCCTCGAAACAACGGGAAACCCGAGGCCGAGCCGGAGGCGGCGGCGAATGCGCTTCCGGCAGTTCCCTCCAACGCGCCGGATCGGAGCCCGGCACTCCGGTTCGAGTGGCGAGTCTTCATGGCAGCGCGATGCGGCCAACCAATTGCCGCGTTGCCGCCGTTTTCGGAGCGGAGCTCGCGCCCGGCGCAACCCGGCGGTAAATCGCGAGCGTGCGCTTGGCCGACGCCGCTGGCACCCGCACCGTGAAATCAACTTGTGCCCGCCGCACTTTCTTCACTTGAAGGACCCCTGGTTGCGCGGCCTCCGTGTACTCCAACCGCTCCACCGAAGGGTCCGCCATTTCCTCCGTCCAAACCGCCTTGCCCGCGGCATCCTCCACGACCAATTGAAGCTCCTTGGATGGCTTTGCGCCGCGCGGAATTTTCAGCCCGCCGGGCACGGTGGTCGCGCTCACGAGCGAAAACGCGCCCTCCTTGAGTTGCAGCCGCAGAAACCAGATCCCCGGTTTCGCTTCCTCCGCGGCCCGCAGCGCAGTCGCGCCCAGAAAAAGCGTGACCAGCAGGACTCGCCAAAGGGGTGACAAAAGTTTCATAAATTTGCGCGGGGTCAGCTTTGCATCTGGCCGCTGCCGCTGCCAAGCCATTTGTCGCTGGTCAAGTTGCTGGTCAAGTCCGCCACCGCCGAAACCCGGCGCCGTGCTACCGCCCGTCCGTGGAGCGGCCCGTGTGAGTTCGGGACGCGATCCCAGAGCCCACCTTGCGCTCCACTTCCCGAACCGCCGCCGCGCCCGGCGCGCAAAAAATGTCCGGGGTGGCTTTGTCCTCCGCCGCCTCGATGGTTTCGTCCGTGGCCAGAAACGTGAAGCGCAAACCAGCGGCCTCGAGCCGCCCGCCGACCGGGCTTGGGACTTGGGGATTTTTCCCGGCGGGGCGCAACGGAGGCTCCTGTCAGGTAAACACCCTTCCAGGCGCATCCTGTGAGAGCCTGTTTGAAAAGTAGCAGCCCACATGAGGGGGCTCTCCTAACCATGAAAAACCAACAAGGTGGTCGTAATGCCAAGCCGCCGCATTGCGGTTGTTCGTGGAGCAGGCAACCCCATGCGGAGGAGGCCAGAACGCCCCCACCTGCCCTCCGCATGATTTTGCCGGCTGCGGGGGGCGGGCGCGTGGAGGGCCATGTTTGCGCAGTCCTGTCTGCGAAAATGTAGCGCTGCCATCGGCGAAAACTTCAGGGTGAAACCTTTTGACCTTCACGCCCCCGCCTGTTTAGCTGGCGTCCGAAGCCAGAGCACTGCCGACCCGATCACAAACAACCATGAACATCAGCGCCTCCCCATCCCCCGTGCGCCTCCAGTATCCTCCCGGCTTCCGTCCCCGGCGCGGTTTGAACTGGGTCATCCTCGGGCTCATGTATGCGTCCTTTTACATGTGCCGCTACAATTTCCGTTTCGCCACGCCGGGGCTGATCGCGGAGTTTCACTTCAGCAAGAGCGACATCACCGACATGTTGAGCGCTTGGTCCATCGCCTACGGCACCGGCCAGCTTGTCAACGGCCTGCTCACGGACCGCATCGGCGGGAAGATCGCCATGTTCATCGGCGCGATCGGCACCATCACCGTGAATCTGGTTTTCGGATTCGCTTCCTTCGTCGGGACCTTTTCCACCTTCGCCCTGATCTGGTTGCTGAACGGCTGGTTCCAATCCTTCGGCGCGCCGGGCATGGTCAAGATCAACGCGGCGTGGTTCAACCGCACCGAGCGCGGCACCTTCGCCGGCATTTTCGGCTTCATGATCCAATCGGGCCAGTTCGCGATCAACAACCTCGCGCCCATCATCCTCGCGGGCTTTGCCGTGGGCACCTGGACGGTGGCCGCCGGCGAATGGCGCTGGCTCTTCCGCATCCCGCCAATCTTCACGGCCGTCATGGCGATCCTGCTCGTGCTGATTCCGAAGGAGACCCCGGAGGAGGCCGGTTATTCCGGCGTGGTAAGCGACGGCGATGGCAAGGCCGACGACGGCACGCGGGCCAGCCTCAAGGAATCTTTCGTGACCATCTTCACCCATCCGCTGGTCTGGTATTACGCGGTGGCCTACGCCTGCACCGGGGCCGTGCGCAACAGTTCCGATCAACTCGCAGTCCTCTACTTCGTGGAACAGCTCAAACTCGATCTGGCCGCAAAACCGCCCGCCGTTTTTTACACGATGAACCTCATGCCGATTGTCGCAGTGTTCGGGTCCTTCACAGCCGGCTACGTGTCAGACAGATTTTTCAAGGGCCACCGCTCGCCGGTGGCCATGACGCTCTACTATTTTGAAAGCCTGGTGATCCTGTGCGCCGCGCTGGTGATTTACATGGGCGTCGTGGGACCGACTCCGCTCGGGATTTTTCTCGGTTGCCTCTTTCTGGTATTGGTGTCGCTGACAGCCAATTCCACGCACGCCATCGTGGGTTCCGCGGCACCGATGGACATTGGCGGGCGCAAGATGGCCGGGTTCGCCACCGGCGTGATTGACTCCTTCCAATACTACGGCACCGCCATCGCGTTGCCGATCACCGGGCGGCTGATTGATAAATATGGTTGGGGGATTTGGTATCCGACGATGGCTGGCTTCGGTTTCATCGGTGGCTGCGCCATGCTGCTGGTGATGCGCAAGCAACGCGCAATGAAGGCGAAAGCCGTCGGCTGAATCGCCACCTTCCCGGGCTTCACGATGGGAAGTGCGGCTGAACTTCGAGGCCCCGCGGACCCAGCGCAACACAGCCGCCACCGCGGCAGAGTTCCGCGCCGCCCGCGATCAACTTGGACTATTGCAGGCCGGCTTGAACCCGAAATCCAAAGTGGAACTGGCGAATGACCGGGGAAGCGGCCGCGGCGCGCGGGTCTGTGACCCGCAGCGGATCGCCACCCCCGAGGGCTCTGGAAAAATTCTCACCCCCCACCACTGCCGACGCGCTGCGGGTCACAGACCCGCGCTCCGCCGGTAAAGCCAGCGCCCCGGTCCGTACCAAGAGCGCTTCTATTTCGGAGTCCGGCTTGAACGCAGCGCCGCGCCGCGAAGAAACCGGCGGAGAAATCGGTGTCCTGCCTAAACGGAGCAGTTGAACCGCAAAGGACGCAAAGAGCGCGAAGATTACCCGGTGGGTGAGAACTATCTATGGCCAATGGTCTTCCCTTGCGTCCTTTGCGCTCTTTGCGGCCGGTCAATTGTGCTTTCCAAGTTCATCCGTGTCCATCGGTGTCCATCGGGGTTTTCGCTGCTCTGGCTGCCCATTTTGGCGCTGGCGTTAGACCCGAGGCCGCCCGCAAAAGTCATGGGAATAATGGTCAGGGGAATAAGACCTGTCGCCTGCATTCCCCTACCACACATTCCCCAGCGCTCCCCGCATGCGTCCGCTCTTGGCGCGGGGCCGCCGCCAAACTGACTCCAAGTCGGCGCTCCGCATAATTCGTAAAAAATCTTCGTCCGGCCCTTGACAAGCCATTCCCAACCTGTCCTACTGCGCCCCGCTCGCTCGGGGAAAAATGATTATGAAACTTCGGCAAACGAAAATCCAACGCCATTCGTTTGCCCTAGTCAGCTTGCCGACTGTGGCTCGCCGGTCACGGCTCGCCGGTCACGGCTCGCCGGTCACGGCTCGCCGGTCACGGCTCGCCGGTCACGGCTCGCCGGCCACGGCTCGCCGGCAATCCGGCAACTTCCGCAGGTAGATTTTTCCGGTTTTTTCAATCCTTTTTCCCGACGGCCAGACGATTCTCCCGCGCGGCCACTCCGGGTTGCCCGGCGGCAAATGCAATCCGCCTCGCCACCCCTTCATTCCCGCCGGGCGCCCGGGTTATTCCCGCCTCGCGCCGAAACCGCGTCCCCGCGCCGCCCGATCGCGTCCCCGCGCGGCGACCTCGTTCCGCCGTGGGTCAGGAGCATTTTTGCCGCGCGGCAAAAACCTTTCGCCGCAAGGAAACTCCGGGTTGCCGCGCGGCGCATTCATCCTGCCGCGGCGTTTTTCCGTCCCAAACCACGAAAACCGCCCCAAACCGTGGGTTTTCACCCCGCGCGGCCCGCTGCGAACGACGGGCGCAACTGGGCCCGGCCACCGGAGCGCCGGTCTGCAACCGGCTTAAGCTCAACGGACGGATGCGGGCCGCCGTTTCTGTGGTTGGGGTCCCGCCGCGCCTCCGTTACGCCCAAAGCCGGCTGCCAGCCGGTGCCCCGCCAAAATAAGAATTGCCCGGTTCCAACCCGTTCCCCAAACCCCAAACCCCCAACCCTCTAACTCCACCCCCCAAACCTTTATGGCCAAAACAAAATACCTCGCCGGAAATGACGACGACTTCGCCGCCCAACTGCAAACCTTCAAGCTGAACATCGGCAGTTACGCGACCGTTTTGGGCCTGGCCGCCCCACAGCTTGCGGCACAGGCAGCGGATGCCGATTATTTCAGCTATGTCCTCCAATGCCAGCGGCCCATGCAGAACGGCGCGCAGCAATGGACGACGTGGAAAGACCTCGTGCGCGGCGGCGGCGCGCCCCCGGCCGCCGGATCCCCCGTGGCCCCCACGTTCCCGCCGGCGGTGGCGGCGGTGGCGCTGGGCGTTGAGGCGCGGTTCCGGGTGCTCGTCAAACAGCTCAAGGCCAACCCCAACTACAACCCCGCGATGGGCGAAGCCCTGGGCATCGAAGGCGCGCAACAAACCGGGCCGGATTTGGCCACCGTGCAGCCGGTGTTCGCCGTGCAAATCAGTGGCGGTCGCGTGGAAGTTGGCTGGGGCTGGGGCGGCAACGCCGCTTTCCTGGATCTGTGCGAAATCCAGGTGGACCGCGCCGACGGCAAAGGCTTTATCCCGCTGACCTTTGACACCACGCCCGGCTATGTGGACACGCAGCCCTTTCCCGCCGCGCCCGCCAAGTGGACCTACAAAGCCATCTACCGCCTGGGCGATGTCCAAGTCGGCCAGTGGAGCAACCCCGTGAGCCTCACCGTGGGCGGCTGAATGTCAAAAGGTTACAACATGAAAACAAACAAAATCATTCCGTGGATCGCCCTTCCAACGCTACTGGCATTTATTGCCTCATCCGCTCTGCTCCTGTCGGAGCCGCAAACCGCCGCCGCGCAGCCAGTGGCGGGGGCGGTGCAAGACTCCGCCAACGCCAACCGGCGAATGGCCGCAATTTTTGTCGAGAACCGCGTCGGGCCTGCCCTGAATGACAAAGTGGCGGTGCTGGAGGATTTTCTCACCAGCCGAATCACAGAAAAAGGCTTCTCGGTTATCAGCCGCGAAGTGTCCATCAACGCGCTCAAAACGTATTCCAGTGTTGGGGTTTCAACGGCGTCGGCCACGGCGGTGGCCGCAAAAGTGGAGACCCCCACCGGTTCAAAGGAGGCGGCCGTCGTGGTTGGAACCGCAACCGCGGCGCAAGCTTCAGCCACGCCGGGACCAACCAGCTCGGATACGGCTTTAAGTGACAGTTCGTCCGCCCTTCGCCTCGCACAAAACTTGGGAGCGGATTATCTGCTTGTGGCCTCAATCACCTCATTCGGCACTGAGAAGAAAACCGACGCCGAGTTGAAGACGGTTAACGTCATCTACACGTTGCGAGTTAGTTGCAAGTTGTTGGAGGCGGCGCAAGGAGGAAGTTTGATTGGGAACACAGTTAAGGCGGTTAAAACGATCCGTTTTACCGACAGCAACCAAACGGAAAATTCAGACATCGTCAACGACTTGCTCGACGATGCGGCAACTCAAGTTGCAGAAGATCCTCGCTGGAAACGGCCAACCACAATATCCAGCCAGCCAAAACTGGTGGAAATCACGGTTTCCTGCTCCATGCAAGACCTCGTGAATTTGCCGACTTCCCTCCCGGACATTCGCATCCTCGATGACGGCACATTTGCAGTGTCCACCAATCGCATGGGAATCCAAGTGCTGAATGCGACGGTCGAAATGGATGGAATTGCGATCGGTTCCGCTCCCGGCAAGTTCAAGGTGCGTCCGGGTTTGAGCAAGATGCGGATTACCCGCGAAGGATTCACCCCTTGGGAACGGACCGTAAACTGTTCGGATGGGCAAAGGTTCGAAAACACCGCCTTGCAAATGTCCGAGGCCGGCTATGCCCGTTGGAAAGACAACACCACTTTTCTTTTTGCCATAAAGGCTGGTGAGAAGATGACCGATGGCCTGCGTGAGATGATGGGAGGTTTCGCCCAAACTTTGCGCCAAAGCGGCTACCGGGTGGACACCAAAACGGTTGTCAACGCTAACATTGAGGCTAAAGGTAAATCCCTATTTGACGGAGCCACTCTGAAACTTTTGGGAAATTAGACCTTTCTGACAGGAGAAAAACTTTATGACCACACTAATTAAACACCGAATATTTTGTTTCCTAGTATTGCCATTGACTCTGATTCCCGATTTGGTTCGAGGACAGGCGGAGACTTTGGGTATTGCGTCCATCACACCAACAACTTCACTCAAGCAAGTCGTGGACAAGGCCGGCAAAACTCTTTCGATGGGGCGCGTTGTTGAGTCCCTCGACAGCCAGTTGCTTGACAGTTTTAACACGACTCGAAAGTTTCAAATCGTGGCAACGAGTGATTTGAAGGAACTCGTCAAAAAGCAGGATCAGGCACATTCCGGCAATTTCGACGCCAACGATCCATCTCTCCCGCAACTTTTCAAGCTGGCGGGAACCAAGTTCTATTTGATTACCACGGTGGATAATTTTCAGGATATAACCCGGAAAGAGGAGCTGAAGATTCAGAAGGAAGTGATTACCGTGCGAGAAATTCGGCTTTCAGCGGTCAGCAAGGTTTATTGGACCGAATCCGGCAAGCTCCGCGAATCCGCAAATTTCCAAACCGCCACCAACAAGGACATCAGTGAATACAGCAGCACCGCCACAGACGGAAATCTTACCGATGATCTGCTGGTTGTCATCGCTCGCGATATGGCTGGAAAGATTGCCAACCACGTGGCCGACGTGATTTTCCCCGCCAAGGTTCTCACGAAGCGGGATAAACAAATCATGATCAATCGCGGCGATGGCACCGGCATCGTGGTGGGTCAAACCTGGAACGTGTTCGCCGTCGGCGAGGAATTGATTGATCCAGACACAAAGGAATCGCTGGGACGGGAAGAAGTCTTGGTGGGCAAGGCTAGAGTCGTTAGCGTGCAGCCCAAGAGCACAACGGCGGAATTGCTGGAGGACAACGGCGTGGCGGTTGGTGCGGTTCTTAGGCTTCCGGCTGCGAAGTCTCCTTAAAATTTCAGAAATCAGAACTCCAACCCTTCAACTAACGGACAAGCTATGACCAATATGAAATCCAACGTGTATCTGCTGGCGATGATTTGCCTGGCCGGCGCTTTCGTAACCGGCTGCCAAACGTACAAGCCGCCGATGGCATCTTGGCGGCAGGGCAACGTACAGGACGCCGCGAAGCAATTTACTGCCCAAGCTGAGAAAAATAAGGACAACAAGGACACCGTCATCTGGCGACTGGAGCAAGGCGCGGCGCTGCGGGCGGCGGGACAGTACCCGGAAAGCGATACTGCATTTGACGCGGCTGAGGAAAAGATTAACTCCTACGATGAGAAGGCCAAGGTCAGCATCAGCCAGGAAACGGGCGCTTTGCTCACTACTCAGGCCAACCTGCCCTATAAGGGTCGGGATTACGACAAGGTGATGTTGAACGCTTACAAGGCACTAAACTTTCTCCAACTTGGCGAGCCGGCAAAAGCGCGCGTTGAATTGATCCGAGCCTCCCAGCGCCAGCAGGACGCGGAAGAAAACAACAAGCGGCGCATTGCACAAACCGAGGAAGCGGCTGAAAAACTTAAAGAGGCGAAGGACGACCAAGGCAAGCCAATTAAGGGGGCGGATAAAGGCAAGGAAATGGCGGACAAGGCGAAAGCCGACCCCAACTTTACTCAGCAGGTCAAAACCAACTACGGATTTTTGGACGGGTTTCAGGCCAAGACGAATTATGTCAACCCTTTTGTGTATTATCTGGATGCGCTCTTTTTCCTGACGGCGAATACCGGCCGATCTGATTTGGAACGGGCGCGCGATTCGTTCCGTTTCACCTTGGGCAGCATCGGTGAGAACAAGTTCATCAAGCAGGACTTGGAAATGATGGATCAAGTTTTGCAAGGAACACCAATCCCGCCAACGACCTATGTAATCTTTGAGACAGGATGCGCGCCCATTCGTAACCAGATCCGAATTGATATTCCGCTTTTTCTCGTAGGTGTGCAAAAAGTCCCCTACATCGGAGCTGCCTTTCCTACGCTCAAGTTTCAAGAAGGCCAATTGTCCAGCCTTAATGTCGGCGCTGGAGGAACAAATGAAACTACGGCGCTTCTTTCAAGCATGGACAGCGTGGTGGGACAAGCTTTTAAGGATGAGTTGCCGACCATCATCACCAAAACCCTCATTTCCACGGCTGTCAAAGCAGCGGCAGCGTATGGAGTCAGCAAGAAAATGGAAAAACAAGATGCATTGACGAAGTTTCTTATGGATTTACTGCTTTCGGCTCTTCAAGCGTCCGTGAACATTGCCGACACCCGAACTTGGAACACGCTGCCCAAAGAATTCCAGTTTTGTCGGATACCGACACCACTGGACCGCAAACTCGAACTCTCCGGGCCGGGCGGAATGTCGAAGCTTGAGGTCACAGTAGGGGATGGCACGGTGAATCTGATATATGTCAAATCCACCAGCGCCACCAACGCACTGATGGTTACGCAAATCAAACTAAAATGAAAACTCGCAAGCTCTTCTCGTTTTCCGGCTTCAGCCTCACTGTAGGACTGGTTTGCCTGACCGGATGCAGCACTGTCAACACTGTTGAGCGCGCCCAGCCTACCGCGCAAAAGCAGATGGTTGCAGATAAGCGCATTATTACCGACGCCAGTTTGAACCGAAGGGTCCGGGTTCTAGGCGTGAATGAAAGCACTGGTGTCGGTGGATTGTTGAGAATTCAGGTTGAAGTGCTCAATACGACGCGCTCGTTGCAACGTTTCAATTACAAGTTCGAATGGTTCGACGAGAACGGCAATCTGGTTAGCACCCCGACCTCGGTGTCGTTGCCACGGCACATTGAGGGCAAGGAAAGCCTGTTCTTGAACGCGACCGCGCCGACCGAAACCGCGAAAGATTTTCGCCTGAAGTTGATCGAAGACTAAAAGACAAATATGAACACCCCTCTGCAAAACAAAACAAACGCAATCCACATGGAAATTATGAAAACAAAAGTTCTGCCTTTATTCTTTTCCTGCCTCGCCCTGCTGGTTTTGACCGGCTGTGCGACAACTGTCACCCGCGATCCGGTGGATAAAAAAGCAGTTATCTCATCCGAACTTGACCAGAAGGATTTGAATGACGCGGCGGCTACAATGATTGAATCCTTAAAGAAATTCATCAACGACGGCAAGTTGCAGACGCCCCCTGATAAACCGGCATTGCTTGCGATAAGTCCGATCATTAATAACAGTGACTGGCGGGACTTTGATAGCGACTTGATCGTAAAGAAAATCCAGATTGTACTGAATGGCACGGGCAAGGTTGTCACCTCCACGATTATCGGCATTGGCAGAGCCGCGGACCCCATTGCGGAAGAGGAAGCGCGGAGGCTAAGGCTATTAGGCGTTGAACCCCGTCGTCCCAACTACACGCTTTCCGGCAAGCTAATCCTACAGGTGTCAAGATTAGGTAACACGAAGGATAAAAACTACACCTTACAACTTTCCCTGACCAAGACTCCGGAAGGATTCGCTGTGTGGGAAGAGGAACGAACCATCACAAAACAAGTCAAGCGGCACTGAATCATTTGTCTGGCTTACTAACAGGCACAACCTATGAACACATATCTTTCGGTGGCAGCCAGGGTCACTTTATACACGCTTGCTCTTGTGTCCACCGGTTGCACGTCCCCGGATCGGGTCGGCGTGACGAATCAGGAGCAACCCGGCCCGGCGATTGGCCGCGCTGTGGGCAGCGGCGTTGGTGCGGTGGCCGGCAATGTGGCAGGAGCCGGCGTCGGGGTGGTTGAAGGGACCGCCGGCGGCATTTACTCAGCCTTTGACAACACCCAACGAGTGGTTCGTTACTGGAAGGAAGAGAAGACTCCGGATGGCCGGGTAATTCTGGTTCCGGAAAACTTCTTGGTGGACGAGAATGGCCGGGTTATCCGGAAAATTCAGTAAGCGGCAGCACAACACAAAACCAACAACCCCAAAGACACATGAGCGATACAGCACATACACCACCAGAAGTTCCAACCACCAGCACATCGTCCGCACCGAGTGCAAACGATTTGATACGATTCGAGAACGGGAAGAAATCGGCTGGAGTGGCAGTGTTCCTTTGCTGGGTGTGCGGGATCTTTGGCGGGCACAGGTTTTATCTTGGGAAACCACATGCGGTCACCATGTTAGTGATCACGCTCATCTCATTTCCGCTATGCTTTGTCATCGTTGGCTTTTTCGGCATCGTCGCGACTTGGGTTTGGATGGTCGTTGACCTGTTTTCTGTCTCTCGGTGGACGAGAGAACACAACACCGCTTTGTTGGCAAAGATTCAGTCTGGGCAGGGATGACCTAAGGCTTGCGCTGGCTGGCAAGCATCAAGAGTGGTTCTCGGCGTCGTTTCAATAGAGCATGGTCGCCGGCGCAGACTGGAACGGGGGTTTCGCATGAGAAGGTCCTCATTTGTTTTGCAATTCGCGCTCATGGCGGTGTTGAGCGGCTGCACCTCGTTGGAAACCGTCCTAATCAAGAAGCGGTGCGCCCTGCATGAGCAACAGATGTTGTTGGGGCCTCCCGAAGTTTCATCTTTGGTCGGTAAAGTTTACGGCACAACCGAATACAAGCTTGCGGCAAAAGAACAGTTTCCGTACGCAGGCAAGACGTTTGACACCCGATGGGAACCACCCCCTTTCCCCGAGCATTTCCCGCGCATTAAATATTGCGAACAATGCCGCGCTGCCGAAGCGGCATGGGTTCGATCCAAAGCCAACATAAAGTAAAATCAAAGCGCCGGAAATTAAGTCACCCAAAGGCTGACCATGGAATTACGTCGACTTGGAACTGCCGGTAAATTTCTGTTAAAGCTCCTGAAATACTGTTGGCAGGATCTCTGCCGTGGGCTTGTTTCTCGTAAACGGGTCGTAAACGTGTCGGTTCTTGATATTGACACGTGGAGCGAGTGAACGGGTCAATAGTTTCGGGCTGTCTTCCCGGTTCTTCGCCCTCCGGGCTGTAGCGGTTGCCTCCGGGCTGGGAGCCGGGGTTCAAAGCGCAAGCGTGGCCGGGGCGTCTTTGCCGCTTCCGGCGCTCATCACGTCGCCTTCCCCGCTTTCGGCGGCAATGCTTGCAACTGGATCACACCCTGGAGCGCGTTGAACTCCGGGTCTTTGTGGACCAGCGTGGCCGCGAGCCGCTGCGCCGTCGCCGCCACGAAGGCGTCCGCGAACGAAACCTTGTGCGCCGCCTTCAACTTGGCCGCCTCCTCGCACAGAGCATCGTCCGAATGGTGCCAACGTACGGGAAACTTTCGGAGCGCGGCGCTGATTCGGGCGGCCTTTGCCTCCCCGCGATCATACGTCAGGATATACCGCACTTCCGTGAGGGTGACGAACGACCCGTGGAGTTCAAGTTCTCCGCGCTTGCCGGCTTTGAGCAGACTCTGCACCCGCTCAAAACCCGGCTCCTTGTCGGCCAGCGTGATGAACGCGGAAGTATCGAGCAGGAAGGAATCAGCCACGAGCGCGCTCCTGCTTCCGGGCTTCGAGCCAGGCTTCGTCGTGTTCCCGGTCGCGCCGCCGATCCTCCAGCAGCCGTTGCAGCGAGTTGCTTCCGACGGTGCAACCGGTCACGTCATCCAGCGCCGCTGCGAACTCCTCGTCCGACACTTGCGCGGATGGCGAAGGCGGGTTCTCCATCTCCGCCGCCATTCGGTTGACCTGCTGACACAATTCGCGCAATTCCGCCGGGGGCAACCCCTGAATCGTTTCCAATATGGCTTGGGCTTTCGTGCTCATGCCTTGAACCATACCCGCTCCGCATGAAAACGACAAGCGCCGCCCACTTCCCCGGAGCGCGGAATTAATTCTGCGTCCCGATGCTTCGCCTTCCCGACGGTGGTGGGTGCCTCCGGGCCGGAAGGCCTCCGGACGGCAGGGGGGATCCTCCGCACCGGAAGCCGAGGTTCAAAGCTCAAGCCTGTCCGTTGCGTCTTTGCCGCTTCCGGCGGCCCTTGCACAGCGGCACTGAAGGTTCAGCAAATCACCGTCACGCCGTATTTCTCAAACTCCTCGTCGGTCGTCACCACCGTCAAGTCGTGCAGTTTGGCAGCGGCGATAATAAAACGGTCGCCCGGGTCGTCGTGAATCGGGGGCAGTTGGGCGGCGGCGAGGCAGACGTTCAATTCAAGCGGGAGCACCGCCAGCCCATGATGCTCGACAACTTTTTCAAACCATTCTTGCGGCGGACGGGGCAGCTTCAACTTGCCTTTGGCCACCTGGAGGGCGATTTCAAAACCTCGTGAGCGAACCAACCGCCGGACTGCTTGCGTCTCCCGCGCCGGGCGTATAAGGTGACGAGGTGAGTAAGACCTTGACCATCCAAGAAGCGCAAGGGCAGTTGT
>CAIKLQ010000997.1 GCA_903828255.1 uncultured Verrucomicrobiota bacterium | reverse complement strand
TTGATGCGGCCATACGCGGTGTCTTTCTCGCCAATCATGCAGATGAACGGAGTGTTCCGCAGCGTGTCCGCGACGGCGCCGTCGGCGAGCGCCGCGCCGCTGGCGTGGATGGCGGCAAAGCGATCCGGCATTTTCGGCCCGATGGCAAACGCGCCGTAGCCGCCGTGCGAATAGCCCATCAGGAAAACCTTGTTCGGATCCACGTCCCCGAACAACAGGAACTGGTTCACCAAGTTGGCGATGAGCGGATACACGTAGCCGGTGTAAAAACCATTCCACTCATTGTTCGGCGCCCGCAACGCGACGTAAAGATACCCGCCCGCCTCCGGATGATCGCGGTAATAGATTTGCATGTGCCGCCACTGGCTGTCGTTGAGTTCCTGGGGTGCGCCGCCGCCGCCGTGCATGGCGATCACCAACCCCCAGCCGTTCGCGGGGCGCTTGCCCACGGTCTTCACCGTGTAGGGACTGACGTGTTCGGCGGAACGGACTTTCGTCTCGTCGAAACTCTGGCGGAGATTGCCGTGATTGGTGGCAGCCAGAAATGCCTCCCAGGCGACGCGGCGCGTGGCGGGTTCGTTTTCGCGGAGCAACTTTTCCAACGAGGAAGGGAACTTGTATTCCGTCTGCCGGTTGGTGGGCGTGTTGAAAAATTCTGTCAGGGCGGATTTAAGTTTCGCCGCGTCCTTGGGTGCGAGCGGTTGCGCTACTGCGGTGGGCCAGTAGCACATCTGCTCCAAAGGCTTGGCCTCCGGTACGCCGCTCATGAAGAGCGTCAGCAAATCCTCTCCCTCCGCTTTGGTCGTGTAGAATTGGCGGCGATGCTTTCCGTCCCAGTCGGCTTCGATGATGAACGTGCGCTGGGCTGGCAGTTCAAAGAACAAATGATCGTTGCCGTCGGCGGTGGGGCCTTTGCTGGTGCCTTCCCAGTGTGATGCCCAATTGGCTGCTTCAGTCACGGTGACCTTCGCGATGACGCGCTCCCCGAGCGGTTGGTCCAAGCCTTGACCGGGCGGCAGGTTCATGGGGCGATCGGGCGGGCGGGAGAGCACTTTGACATTCAGCCGGACCTTGGCGGCGTCCGCCGGCTTGGCTTTGGCAGCGTAACGATCCGTGACGTTCACCCCCGGGACGTAGTCAGCTCCCCGCGCCCACGAGAGCGGGAAACTCAATCCGGTTTTCCGGAAACTGCTGGCGTAGATCGAGTGCTCCGGCGGGTCTTTCACCGCTTGCGAGGCATTGTGGACGAACCAGCCGCGATCGAGCCCGTTCGGGTCGGCCTCCGCCGCGCCCGCGAAATGCCAGTCGCCGTCCCAGATTTCCACCCACGTATGATTGCCGCTCTTGTTGAACCACAGCGGGGTGCCGACCACGCGTGCCGGCACGCCGACCGCGCGGCAGGCGTCCACCAGCAGGATGGACAAACCGGTGCAGGTCGCGACGCCCGACTGCATCGTCTCCAGCGGCCCCTGATCCGGGGCGCGGCGCTTCGTCGAATACTTCACGTTGAGCTGGCGGAAGAGTTTTTGATTGATGATTTGCGCGGCTTCGGCGGCGGTTTTGCAGTCCTTCACGAGCGGCAGGCAGAGATCGTGCAACCGCTGCCGCCAGTTGTCGCGATCCTCGCTCACGCTGGCGTAGGGCAAGACGTCGTTCAGGAAAATCTCCTCGGGAATCTTCTTCGCCCACGGCATCTGGCCGGAGACTTCGTAGGCGAGCGAGACATTCTCCCGCAGGAAGCGGGCGGAAAGGGTGGTGAGATCGCGCGGCGGCATGTTCTCGATGAGGAACTTCATTCCGTTGCGCTGGTCGGCGGGCGTTTGCTCCAGCGCCGCCGTGAGTTCCGCGCGATTTGTGCCGGCTTGCTTCAGGACGTTTTCAACGGACTCCGGCCACCACGCGGCCAGCGCCGGGGTTTGCGCCGCCGCGGAGAGCAGCAGGCAAATCGCCCCCAGCAGGCTGGGCAGCCGCCCAAGTTGGACGACGCAGAGGAACGCGGCTTTGGGCGCGCGGTTGTTTTTCAATGTGGTCATGCTGTTTCTCGTCAATCTGCTGTTCCGCCAAGTCCATTCGGGCCTGCGGGGTCAAGTCCACCGCCCCCGTCTGAGTTCCGGGGCGAGGAATCACGGCGGTCGAGTATAGCGATAATGGCAACCCTCGCCAGCCATTCAATCAATTGCGGAATTTTCGATCGCACGCCTGGTTCAGGCCTGCTGGCCAGTGCCGAATGTTAGGAAGAAACGCCCGGCCTTCGCCATACCTCGAATGAGGTATTCACCGGTTTCGCAATCAGGCCTTCTGTCCTTGCTTCGATGGTGGGCCGCCTTAATCTCCGCCCGTGACTTTGCGGCTGACTTGCCGGACAACTTTTCCCTGGCTGGCGGGACTCTTCCTGGCACTCGCGGGCGTTGCCCAGGCGGCTTCCACCAATTCCGAATGGTTCCATCGCGCGTGGCAATCCGATGCCGGGTTGCCGGACAACACGGTGGTCGGGGTGGCGCAGTCGGGCGACGGTTTTCTGTGGGTGGCGACGCAGTCCGGTCTGGCGCGATTCGACGGCATGCTCTTTCGGGAATTTGCCG
>CAIKLQ010000996.1 GCA_903828255.1 uncultured Verrucomicrobiota bacterium | reverse complement strand
GATGCCGTTTCGGCTTGCGCTTGTCCGCCGGGTTGATCTGGTAGGCGTTGCGGAAGTCGTCAAGGACGACTTGGGTGCTGCCGTTGGCCGTGAGGAAGAGATCCTTCGGCAACCTGCGGGTCGCGTAGGACCAACCCTTCGGCAGATGATCCCAAGGGCCAATGTAAGGCAGGTGCCGCAGCGACAGCCGCGGTTCATATTGCTGCGAATAGGACTGCATCACGTACACATTGCCATCGGGGTCAGTCAGTTCGTAAACCAAGCGGCCCTTGAGGAACGTGTAGGTGGTGTTTCGCTGCACCGTGTTTCGCACGTAGGGAATATCGCCGATCGTGGGCGTCCCCACCGGCGACTGCAATTGGGCCACGAGACCAAATTGAATGCCGCCGACGGTCAATTCATCGGACGACGACGTGATGCCACCGAGCGAGGTGATCGCGTCCATGACCCAGTGGCGCGGCCCATTGATCGTGGCCGCGACGCAGTCACTCCCGTAGGCCAGGTTGTAGGCGTCAATGGTTTGCTGTTCCGTGATCTGAGTGAACTGCTGCGGGATGATGGGGCCGTAAGCAACCGTATTGAAGAAATGCTCGGTCACGATGCCATTGCTAATGGTGTTGGGAATGACCTCGCCGTAGGGAAAGTCGCGTAGTTCTTGCCCGGCTTGCCCGTGGGCGAGGGTGCTGGCCGCCAACGCGCCGGCCATGATGACTGCGGGGATTTTGTATTTCATACTCTGTTTGTGTACTTTCAGTTTTGGTTTTTCTTTTTGGTTACTGCCTCAGCTCCTGGCTAACGGCAGAAATTTGCTTTGCGGGCCCGCCCGTCCGGGGCGCTGCGCGCTATTGAATATTGGTTTGCCGGTTACCACTATTCATTGCCGTAGCATAGTCCGCCCGGTTCCAGCCGACTATGGGGAAATCCCTCATTGTGACGTAGGGAAAACGGGAAGTGCCGTGTCGGGTGTTTACCCTACAAGAAGCTCCGTTGCCCCTCGCCGGGAACAATCCCCAAGCTCCAAACCCGGTCGTGGGCGGCTCGGGGTGGGCGGCTTGCGCTTCACGTTTCTGGCCGCGTACGAAACCATCGGAGCGGCGGTGGGCCAAGCGTTCCTGGACATTTTTTGCGCGGGCCGGGCCGCTAGAACCAAGAGATTGGAGTCTCCTCCCGTCGGCTGCTACGAGGGGAGTGGGCGTTTTCCAACCGGCTCTAAACCTGCCGCTGGCGCGGCGCAATTCGAAGTTGTCAGGCGGGAAGGAGACGTTTGTTTCGTCGGCCTACGTCTGGTTGCGTCGTTTTCGGTCGGTTGCGGTTGGTTTCGGACAGCGCCGCCCGGCGGGGGCGAAAAAAGGCGTGGTAGCGTGGCCGCGTGCCGGTGAACACCACGCATGCCGAGTATGACGCCACGCTGCCGCTGTGGCAGCGGATGCGCACGGTGTTGGCCGGGGAGGATGCGGTGATCCACTTCACCGTCACCAGCGTTTCCTCTCGCAATCGGCCCGCGATCTGAACCTTGCCGAGGTCGCCTTTGGCGCGCTTCGCCAGGGCGGATTCCTGCCACCGCCGCGGATGGCCTCGGATAAATCCACGATATTCGTTCCAAACCGGCGTAGTTCCTGGGCGGAAACGGTTAATGGCAGGCAGGCTAAAAACAGCAGCAAGCGGTGCATATCATTCCGTTGGTTATTGAATTATTATAGGACTTTGGTTTCTGGGCGCTGCGCGGTTTAGCCGTGCGGCTTACGTTTGCCTTGCCGCTCGAAACTTGCTTTACTCTGCCAGCAATGGACTTTCTCATCCAACCCAGTGAGTTGTGTGACCGCTACCACAAGGTCTGCGGCGAGGGACGGGCATCACCCAAGCCACGAACTGCGGGCGTTTGGCGCCGAGTCTCGGATTCTGGGAGGCGAATTGAACCCGAAATTCGAGGTTCGAAATCCGAGATCCGAAAGAAATCCGAAGCCCGAAGGCACCCGTTCCGTGCGTTGGCTCCGGACCACCTTACCCATACGGTTACACAAGCTGGTTTCGACCTTCGGATTTCGGGCTTCTTTCGGGTTTCGGGAATTCGGATTTCGGAGTTCAGGTTGAACCGGGCGCGGGAATCGGAGACTGGATGAAATGCTGCTGAACCGCTTTAAGCTCGTCGGGTTGCCGTGCTTGGTGCTGCTCTGCTGCACGCTGCCGCATTTGGAGCAAGGGGATTTTCGGCGCGACACGGGCCGTTACGCGGCGGTCGGGCTTTTTATGTGGACGGGGGGACAACTAGGCGTGCCGTATTTGAACCCGGAAACTCCCTATTTCAACAAACCGCCCCTGGCGACCGCCATCCATGGCTTGTTTCTGAAAACATTCGGCGTGCGGGTTGCCGTGGCGCGCGTGCCCAGCATTCTCGCCGCGCTTGGCGTCGTGATCTTGAGCGTGCTGACCGTCCGCCTGCTCGCCTCGCGGGCGGAAGCGACGGTCAGTGGCCTCGTGCTGGCATCCACGTATGAATTCTTCCGCCGAACCCGGGAGATCTCGCTCGATTTCTGGCAGTTGTTCTTTGTGATGATGGCGGTGTATCTGGTCGCCAAGTCGCTCAAGCAACGGCGCTCCGCCGGGCTGTTGCTGGCGGGAGTGCCGATCGGTCTGGCGCTCCTGTGCAAACCGCTGGTCGCGCTGGGCGTGCTGCCGGTGCTTGCGCTCTGGGCGGTGCTGGTCGGACAGCGACGCGCCGCAGTCTGGTTGCTGACCGGCACCGTGGCCGTGGCCGTGGTGGTGGCGGCCCCGTGGCATCTGTACATGTGGTCCTTGTTCGGCCCGGCGTTCACCGCACGATACTTCGGGCACGAGGTGCTAAGTCGGGTGCAAGGCAAGCTTACCACCATGCCCTTCTGGTATTTTCCAGCCACACTTTTTCGCAACTACTGGCCGTGGATGCTGGCCGTGGCGTGGGCGGTTCGAGAACGTTGGTGGCGGTCGGGGCGACTCCTGCGGCCGCCCTTGCGCGACGTGGCCTTGCTCGGGTGCGTCTGGGTGGGTTGCGTGTTGCTGATGTTGAGCTTTTTCCCGGATAAAAAGGTCAACTACGGGCTGCCTTTGTATCCGATGCTTTCGTGGGTTGCCTCGGCCGGTCTCTGCCGCCTGCCGTGGCGCGGTTTGCGGACGTGGTATGCCCGCGGGTTCGCCGGTTTGGCCCCCGTCACGGCCGCGCTGCTGGTGCTTTTGAGTCTCCTGCCGATCCGATTCCAGGCTCCGCCCAGCGAAGACTGGCAGGCCCTCTTTCGCTGGTTGCGCGAGGAGCGCATCCCGCTCGACAGTCTCAATCACCACAATCTGGATGCCGACTCGATCTGTTACTACTACCTCAAAGCCGGCGTGTTCCCGAAACCGTTCGTGCCGGGACCAGGCCCGGGGCCGGATGCCGGGCGACTGGTGCTGACGACGCACGATCCAAATTCCGATCCGCGGGCAGTGCCGGCTCTCTTTGTCGCGGGCGAACTGGCCGTTGTCTCTTCCACCAATATGGCCCCGAGGAAATTGGGCGCCGATTAACCATTTTCTATTCACGGCCACCCGGGCGCGGCTGAATGTGCTTGTCGGCATTGGAAACACCGGCCAAGTTACGTGCGTTCAACGGTCATAATCAACGGTCTGTATGCTGGATAGAAAATTCTCACACGTCGGCAATTTCACGGGCTACATGGGGATCGTTTCCCTTCTCGTTCAAGCCGGCAAGCCCGGCCAGCGCATCCTCGACATCCCCGCCGGTAACGGCCTGCTCTCCCGTCAGCTCCGTGATCTCGGTCATGAGACGGTCTGCGCTGACATCAACCTCGAAGCGGCGGATTACGTTTACGCCGATTTGAGCCAACCGCTTCCTTTCGCCGACGCGGAATTCGACACTGTGCTCTGCCTCGAAGGCGTGGAGCACATCGTGGATTCCGCCGCGCTCATCCGCGAACTGTGCCGCGTGACCAAATCCGGCGGGCGCATCATTCTCTCGCTGCCGAATATCCAGAACGCTTTCTCCCGATTTAATTTTCTCTGCACCGGCTGTTTCTACCAATTCCCACCGTGGGCAAGCCGTCATCTTAAGCCCGGCGAGATGATTGATCGCGGGCATATTGCGCCCTTGAGTTTCCTGCACCTACGCTACCTCTTCCAACACTGCCATGCCCGGCTGGTTCAGTTGGAAGGCGATAAGTGGAAGAAAAAATGGCTCATCCCCTTTTTGTTGCCATTTATCGTCGGTGGTTGGCTATGGATGAACCGCGCCATCGTCCGCCAAAACGCCACACCGGTGGATGCCGGTCGCGAAACGGTGCGATTTCTGTTCTCGAAGCCGCTGATGTTCAGCCGGTCGCTCATCCTGGTGTTTGAGAAAATGTGAACCTCGGCGCCGAACGATGAACCATCTCGGCCTGCCTGATTGCCGGGGAGGGCAAGTGTTACCCTGGGCGGGGTCCGAACGGGCGGGTGCGCGAATTCAGTGAGCTTTCTGCTTGAAAATTCCCCCGGTGGATACCTAGATGGGCTCCGAAAAGGAGGCGGCAGCGCGGTGAGGCGCTCCCCGCCGGAGCAGCGGACGCATTTTTTGCTCGCAGCAGCGAGGCGTGGCGCTCAAGGAGGCTCGTTTGGGCGCTTTTTCCCAAACGCTGGCGACAGGGATCCCCTCTTTTTAAGTCTCATCGTTTGTGGAGCGGCT
>CAIKLQ010000995.1 GCA_903828255.1 uncultured Verrucomicrobiota bacterium | reverse complement strand
GGAATAGATCGCTGACTACGATCCGGTAGGTGTGGCCCTTGCGAATGGAAATCTCATCAATACCGAGCACCTTGGGTCCCGGGGCGCCCACGCGCCGCAACTGTTCTCGCAGGTATTGCTTCTCTAGTGCCTTGACGGAATGCCAGTCCAAGTGCAGTTCCTTGGCCACGTCCTTGATCGTAGAAGCGCGACAACGGCGCCCCACCAAACACGCAAAGCGTTTGGTGTAAACCCAAGGGTCAGGGAAGGCCTACTCGATGGTGTTCTTTTCCCAGAAGGTGCTGCGCAAAATTCCCGGCAACTGGACGTTTGTCGTTGGGACGGATCGCGTGGAACTGGACGACCAGATTGCCAAGACATTTAAAGCCACCGGCGCGGTGAGCGAAGCTGAGGGCGACCAGTGCCATGCCGCGAGCGGCGCGCATCTGCGGGAACTGCTGCGCGGGAATCATCGCTACGTCTTCACGCTGATCCATAAGTTCCAGAAGCCGGAGATGCTCTGCGACCGGCCCGACGTGATTGTCCTGGCCGACGAGGCGCACCGCAGCCAATACGACACGCTGGCGCTCAACATGCGCGCGGCATTGCCCAAGGCCATCTTCATCGCCTTCACCGGCACGCCGCTTATCGCGGGTGAAGAGCGGACGAAAGAGGTGTTCGGCGATTACGTTTCCATCTACGACTTCCAGCAATCCGTCGAGGACGGCGCGACTGTGCCGCTGTTCTACGAGAACCGGACGCCGGAGTTGCAGCTCGTTAACCCGGACCTGAACGAGGACATCTACAATCTCATCGAGGCGGCGGAACTCGACCCGGAACAGGAAACGAAACTCGAACAGGAGTTGAGCCGGCAATATCACATCCTCACGCGCGACGACCGCCTGGACACGGTGGCGAAGGACATCATGCGGCATTTCCTCGGGCGCGGCTTCATCGGCAAGGCGATGGTGGTGTCCATCGACAAGGCCACGGCGCTCAAGATGCACGACAAGGTGCGGAAGTATTGGGACGCCGAGACGCGGCGCGTGCGGTTGGAGTTGGGGAAGCACGGGTTGACCACGGAGCAGAAGGACGAATTGCTCGACCGATTGCAGGTGTTGAACACGACGGACATGGCCCTGATCGTGTCGCCCGGACAGAACGAGATCGAGCAGATGAAGAAGCACGGCCTCGACATCGTGCCGCATCGGAAGCGGATGAACGAGTCGCAGCCGCCGCTGGACGAGAAGTTCAAAGACAAGGACGACCTGCTGCGGATCGTGTTTCTGTGCGCCATGTGGTTGACCGGCTTCGACGCGCCGAGTTGCTCCACGGTGTATCTCGACAAGCCGATGCGGAATCACACCCTGATGCAGACCATCGCGCGGGCGAACCGGGTGTTCCCCGGAAAGCACTGCGGCATGATCGTGGACTACGCCAACGTCTTCGTTTCGCTGGAAAAGGCGCTGGCCATCTACGGCGCCGGCAAGGACGGCAAAAACCCGGTGAAGGACAAGGCCAAGCTTGTCGCCGATTTGCGCAAAGCCGTGGACGCCGCCACGACCTTCTGCGCCACGCATCAGGTGATTCTGCCCGCCATTGAGCAACTCGCCGCCGGCAGTCTGGCGCGGTTGCAGCGGATTGACGATGCCGTCAATGCGCTGATTTC
>CAIKLQ010000994.1 GCA_903828255.1 uncultured Verrucomicrobiota bacterium | reverse complement strand
GTTGAAATCCGTGGCGGCACAGAACCAGGTGTTCCGCTCGTTCATCGGCATGGGCTATTACGATTGCCTCACGCCGCCGGTGATTCAGCGCAACGTGCTGGAAAACCCCGGCTGGTACACGCAATACACGCCCTACCAGGCCGAGATTTCCCAGGGCCGCCTCGAGGCGCTGTTGAATTTCCAGACGATGGTGATGGAACTTACCGCGCTCGACATCGCCAACGCATCGATGCTGGATGAAGCCACCGCCGCCGCTGAAGCCATGACGATGTCGCACCGGCTCAAGGATGGCCGCAATACTTTCTTCATTTCGGAAACCTGCCATCCGCAAACCATCGAAGTCGTCCGCAGCCGCGCCCACGCGCTCAAGATTGATGTCGTTGTCGGCGACCACGAGACGTTCGAGTTCGGTGCTCAAGTCTTCGGCGCGCTGGTTCAATATCCCGACACTTTCGGTGCGATCCAAGATTACTCTGGGTTTACCGCGAAAGCCCACGCCGCCGGCGCAATGGTCACGGTCGTAACAGATTTGCTGGCGCTCACGCTGATCAAGCCGCCCGGCGAATTCGGCGCGGATATCGCCGTCGGCAGCGCCCAACGATTCGGTGTGCCGCTCGGTTACGGCGGACCGCACGCGGCGTTCTTCGCCACGCGCGACGAATTCAAGCGCCAGATGCCCGGCCGCATCGTCGGCGTGTCCAAAGACGCTCGCGGCAAGCCGGCGCTCCGTCTCGCCCTCGGCACGCGCGAGCAACACATCCGCCGCGAGAAAGCCACCAGCAACATTTGCACGGCCCAGGCGCTCCTCGCCAACATGGCGTCGCTCTATGCCTGTTATCATGGCGCGGAAGGATTGAAGAAGATTGCGGAACGCGTCCATGCGCTAACGCAAATTCTCGCAGAAGGTCTGATGAAGCTTTGCCACGCCGTTTCAATCAAAAGTTATTTCGACACGATTTATGTCAGCTTCGAGGAAAAGCAATTCGCCGCCAACATTCTAAAAACTGCCGAAGCGCATCGCATCAACCTCCGCGTCATTGACGAGGACACGATTGGCATCTCGCTCGACGAAGCGACCAGCCCGAGCGACGTCGCCGAGTTGTGGCAAATCTTCAACGGCGACAAAGCCACCGCATTTACCGTTGGCGAACTCGCCAGCAATCGGCAATCGCCAATCGCCAATCGCCAATCCAAATTCCTCCAACACCCCGTCTTCAACCGCTACCACTCCGAGACCGAGATGCTCCGCTACATCAAGCGGCTCGAATCGCGCGATCTCTCGCTCACGGCTTCGATGATTCCGCTCGGCTCGTGCACGATGAAGCTCAACGCGGCGGCGGAAATGTTTCCTGTGTCGTGGCCCGAGTTCGCGAAGATTCATCCCTTCGCGCCGATCAAACAGACGCGCGGTTACCAGAAACTTTTCGAGCAACTCGAAACCTGGCTCGCGGAAATCACCGGGTTCGCCGGCATTTCGCTCCAGCCCAATGCCGGGTCGCAGGGCGAATACGCCGGGTTGCTCGTCATCCGCGCCTATCACGAATCGCGCAATGAGTCCCATCGGACCGTCTGCCTGATTCCGTCGTCGGCTCACGGGACAAATCCCGCGAGCGCGGTGATGGCGGGGATGCGCGTCGTCTCCGTCGCTTGTGACCCCTCGGGAAACATAGATGTGGCGGACTTGGGATCCAAAGCGGAAGCCCACAAGGATGCTCTGGCTTGCCTGATGATCACCTACCCGTCCACGCACGGCGTGTTCGAGGAAACCATCCGCGAGATTTGCGAAATCATTCACGCGAACGGCGGCCAGGTTTACATGGACGGCGCGAACATGAACGCCCAAGTCGGCCTCACCAGCCCCGGCTTCATCGGCGCGGACGTTTGCCATTTGAATCTGCACAAGACGTTTTGCATTCCGCACGGCGGCGGCGGCCCGGGCGTCGGGCCGATTGGCGTGGCGGAACATCTCGTCGAGTTTTTGCCCGGCCACAACGTCTTCAATCTCGGCGGCGAAAGCCCCATCGGGGCGGTTTCTGCCGCGCCGTGGGGCAGCGCGAGCATTCTCACCATTTCGTGGATGTATATCGCGATGATGGGCGCGGACGGACTCACCGAAGCGACCAAAGTTGCAATTCTGAATGCAAACTATGTCGCCAAGAGATTGGAAAAATATTTTCCAACCCTGTATCGCAGCAACAACCTTGTGGCGCACGAATGTATTTTGGACTTGCGGGCATTTAAGAGCGTCACGGCGGAAGACGTTGCCAAGCGGTTAATGGATTATGGCTTCCATGCGCCAACACTTTCATGGCCGGTTGCCGGAACGTTGATGGTTGAACCGACTGAAAGTGAATCAAAGTTTGAGTTGGATCGTTTCTGCGACGCGATGATTTCGATTCACGCGGAAATGACCGCCATCGAAAACGGTTCAACCGATGCCAGAAATAATTTGCTGAAAAATGCGCCGCATACCGCCGACATGATTGCCTCGGACAACTGGAACAAACCTTACACACGCGAACAGGCCGCGTTTCCCGCCAAGTGGCTGCACGAATTCAAATTCTGGCCGCACGTCGGGCGTGTGGACAATGTCTTTGGTGATCGCAATCCCGTTTGCTCGTGTGTCGGAATGGAGAATTATTCCTAGCCGCTGATACTGATGAACACATTCTTTTCAACGCAACGGCGCGGTGAGCGTTCGTCTCCACCACGGCGGCCCGCAAGGCGCGAAGCCGAAGGCGGAAGTAGTGGCGGATATTCTGGCGAGCATCAAAGAGCGCAGGGCGTGAAGAAGCCCCGCGAGTTTGCCGAAAAGGGAAACGAGCTTTAACCGAAGGCGTGAATGACATGATCAAAAAATCCCGAAAAACATCACAAGCTGACTCTTTGAAAGAAGATGCGCCGGCTTACCAGGTCAACGGCAATGGCTCACACAACAAACTGCGTTTCATAGATTTGTTCTGTGGCATCGGTGGCTTTCGCATCGCCTTTGAAAAGGCAGGGGGCGATTGCGTGTTCTCGTCCGACTGGAACGAGATGGCGCAGATTACTTACGAAGCCAACTTTGGTGAGAAACCGCACGGCGACATTCACACGGTTGCCATCGCCGACATTCCCGAACATGACATTCTTTGCGCCGGTTTTCCGTGCCAGCCGTTCAGCATCGCGGGCGTCTCCAAGAAATTGAGCCTCGGCAAAAAGCACGGCTTCGAGGACAAGGAACAGGGCAACCTTTTTTTCACGCTTGCGGACATCATTGATTACCATCAGCCCGCTGCGTTCGTG
>CAIKLQ010000993.1 GCA_903828255.1 uncultured Verrucomicrobiota bacterium | reverse complement strand
GTTCCGGTTGAATTCGGCGAGCAAGGTTGGGTGGTCCGACATGTTCAATCACCAGTCAAATGCCGCCGAAGGGCGAAACCTAACAAACAATCTTGGGAGGAAGCGGAAAATGCCTCAGAGCCTGTCCGAATTACGGGCTGGCCGACCGCACGGCGCAGCCTTTGGAGTGCGGTGACTCGTCACCGCTTTCCGCAGGCGACTTGTCGCCGTCGAACGTGGTGAGGCGAACGATTTGGAATTAACGGTTGGTTCAGGCGGTTCCTCGCGCCGCTGCACGCGGCGCTGCTTGGCCGACAAATCGGCCAAGCGGAAATAGCGGCGACAAGTCGCCGCACTCCAAAGCGCCGTCGGCGTGGCGATCGGAGTTTTCAAAGAGCTCCAAGGCGCGCAATGCGTGGATGGACTTGATGTGTAGGGCGAAATGGGAGATTCTACGTCCATGAGCAACGTGATGGAAATCGAGTCAGCCCTCACCGCCTTATCGCTGGAGGAATTGCAGGCGGTGCGTGATTGGTTGGACGATTTCATTGAAGACCAGTTGGAGGTCAGCGACGAGTTCAAGACCAAGGTGCAACGGGCCAAACAGGAACTGGCTGCCGGCGTTCATTCTCGCATTCGCAATTCCCCAGCCGGCCAGTGAGCGCTGCGGTTCAAATCTACTCCCGGGATTTCGACGCCGACTTCTTCAAACTTCCCGCCGCGCTTCAGGAGCGAATTGAGTCCAGCATTGATCGTTTGGGTATGAAGTTGGAAACCCATCCACATCACCGCCTGAAAGGCGTGGAGGCTTACCGCTTGAGGGTGGGCGACTACCGGATCATCTACGATTTCGACCGCGCCAAGGGCGTGCTTCGTTTGCTCGCCATCGGCCACCGGCGTGAAGTCTATCGCAAGTAGTTTTTTCCCCCACCCCGCTTTTCCAAAACGGCTGTTGTCCGAATTACGGGCTGGCCGACCGCACGGCGCAGCCTTTGGAGTGCGGGGACTTGTCCCCGCTTTCCGCAGGCGACTTGTCGCCGTCGAACGTGGTGAGGCGAACGATTTAGGAATGAGCGGTTGGTTCAGGCGATTCCTCGCGCCGCTGCACGCGGCGCTGCTTGGCCGACAAGTCGGCCAAGCGGAAAAAGCGGCGACAAGTCGCCGCACTCCAAAGCGCCGTCAGCGCGGCGATCGGAGTTTTCAACCAGGCTGTTAGAAGTGCTCTGGAATCCGGAATCCCTTCCG
Organism: uncultured Verrucomicrobiota bacterium; assembly: GCA_903828255.1. Lineage (GTDB taxonomy): Bacteria > Verrucomicrobiota > Verrucomicrobiia > Limisphaerales > JADLHS01 > CAIKLQ01. Next base: position 11,618 of record CAIKLQ010000993.1, on the reverse strand, counting down.
GTAACCGCGATCGGCGTCACGCAACAGGCGGTTCGCCTCAGCATCGCCGATGACTTCTTCCTTCACAGGATCGAAGTTCAGCGAGCGGCCCAGACGATACGACGCGTTCGCCAGATGCACCAGCGTGCAGGAAATGTGGCCTTCCTCGATGGGCGCGGCGATGTCCTCCGGCTTGCGGTTGCGCAGGGCTTTGATGAAGTTCGCGAAGGCATAGGGGCTGCCGCCTTTGTGACCGGTTGGCCCGCCTTCATTTCCGAACCGAGCCAGAATTGGTAGGCGTTCGCCGTGTCTTCATCACCGAGCGCGAGGTAGCCGTCCGCGCCGTAGAAAAGATTGCCGATGGTGTTTGGGCCTTGATTGCCGCTGCCGAGTTTTTCAGTGCCGATGTCGGCTCGCGATTCGTAATGCCGTGGCGGACCTCGAACTCGATCATCTTCCGCTTGCCGCCGGGGAGATTGTATTGGAGGGAACACACGGGCGAGTTGGGTGTGGTCTGGTCGTCGTCGTTCACGAAATGGCCGCCCATCGCGGTGACGTTGTTCGGAAAGCCGGGCCTTCTTTGTTTAGCTGTTCCCAACAAATCATCGGCGCTTGACGACAATCGCCGAAACCCTTAACCCGTCACTGAACGTCACCCGTTTGACGGCAACGAAAACTCAACCGACATCAGCCATGAATTACAACCGCGCCCCGCAACCACAGCGTTACTCTCGCCGCCAATTCCTGACGCAGGCGACCACCGCGACCGGCGCGCTGGCATCCACGGCGCTGCTCACCAGTTGCGCCACCGGCGACCAGACTGGCAGACCCTCCACGAAGCCAAGCCGCAAACCCGTCAAAGCCTTCTGCATTGATTTCAACTGGGGCGACCATGGGGCGGCGGAGCCGGGTTTGTTCGCGCAAGCCGATCCGCAGGAACACGTCCGGTGGTATCAGGACCTCGGCGCGAACGTGATCCAGACCTTCTGCGTTTCCTACAACGGATATGCCTGGTATCCGAGCGACGTCGCGCCCGTCACGCCGGGCTTGAAACACCCGAACTTTCTCGGCGACATGGTGAAGCTGGGCCACCGGTCCGGCATGAAGGTGATGGGCTACTTCACGCTCGGCGCGAATCCGTATTGGGAGGCACGCCACCCCGAGCTGGTCCACCGCGATGACAGCGACTACATCAAAATCCCGTTCACCCTCGAATACCTCGATTACTTCTGCCGCTCGGTCGCCGACACGCTCAAGAAAGTCGCGATTGACGGTTTCATGGTGGACTGGGTGCGGCCGCCGCAACACAAGAACTGGCTGCCGTGCGAGCGGGACATGTATCGCCAGTTGCTCGGCGAGAAATTTCCCACGTCAGGTTCGCCACCGAAGGACTTGGTGCTGGAGTTCGACCGGCGTGCCATCGAACGCGCTTGGCGACATCTCAAACAAACCGTTCACGCCACGCGGCGCGTCATCATCTGGACGAACCATCCGTTCGTGGACGCGGAGAAACCGCTCTGGGAAGGCCATCGCCTGCTCCAGGAAGTGGACTGGGTGCTGAACGAAAGTCCGGAGGCCGCGTGGCTCGACTGGCTGCGGGCGCGCGTCGGACCCAAGACGCTGATCGTCCAGAACCTGTGCGGCTGGGAAGGCCACGACGCCAGTCTCTGGCGGAAAATTGACCCACAAGTATTCGGCCTCTACGGCTTCGCCAAGGCCGATGCACAGACCACACTGCCGACCGACAAAGTCCCGGCAAATATCAAGAACATCAAACTCCTGCGCGAGGCTTACCACAGTCTTTGAGACGACACCAGTCAATGCAACTCGCTGCCAATTGCAGCGCAGAAACCGCAGAGGCACGAAGAGCGCGGAGAAAGGGAGAAAACGGTTTCCTGATCTCACGACAATCTTTACTCGCGGGAGCGGTGCGGGCTCCAATCGGAGCCAGAAAAACCCTTGTTGCCGACGGAAAACTGCACTCAGCCCGAACCCCGAAGTAGCGCGCTAGTTTTCGCGGGGTCGCACCCCGAATTTCAGATCATTCCGCCTCCAATGGCCAGTCGTTCCAGGGGCGGAACCAACTTCGGCACCGCGGCTGTCAACCAGTCCAAAGTAACGGTTACCAGTGGTCTATGCTGGCGCAAGCCACCCCACTCCCAGCAGGAGTCAGCGCCCTGCCGGCTGCGGCTGTCCCCAGTGTCACCGATTGAGGTCCTTTCCTTGCAAGCCCAGCCCGCTGGATGGATTCGCCGCGCCGGTCCAGTCCAAGTTGTAATTTGGATCGCTGCCGTTATAGCTGGTCGGATTCAAAAAGGTCCACCGGGAGTTCTGGCTGTTGCCATCGGCATAAAGCAGTTGGAAGCCGGTCTTGCCGTGGCCACTGAGGTCGCGCGCGGCTTTGGAGGTGGTGTCAAAGAACACTTTGGGCCGGAGGCCGGCGTAGCATCCGCGCAACGCTTTCTGCGAGGGGAAACGCACTTCCGCCGTCTTCCTCATCTGGGAAACGGAATTCTGCGCCGGATTCGGGCCGTCGTTCAGATACAACGACGCGTAATAAACGTACGAACAGGCAAACGGCAGGGTGTTGCTGGCGATGCCCAGCACCGGGGCGATTTCATAATTCCAGCCCGACCCGCGGTCGGCGGGGCACTTGAAGAATCCCCGATTGTTGGTGTTGATGTAGCTGACGCAGAGGTTCTGCACGTCAATAAACGGCAACGTCGGCCAACCGTTGCGCGTGAATGGGTACTCCTCGCGGTTGTCGCTGGTGTACAGCGCGAGAGCGATGCCCAGTTGCCGGAGATTGGAGACGCAATTGACGTTCACCGCTCGCTGCTTCGCATGGGCCAGCGCGGGCAACAACATCGCTGCCAAGATCGCGATGATGGCGATGACGACGAGCAGTTCGATCAGGGTGAACGCGCGCCGCGAGTTCCGCTGCAGTGTTGATGCTAGTTGCATTCTGGCTTCAATGTAATGCCTTGGTGGCGCTTGGAAAAATTGATGGGCATTTGGTTTCGGGACGCGGCGCGGTTCATTCCCAGTCCCCGCCCGCGCTCCTCCCGAGTTTATTCCTACGGCGTGGCATAGGCGCTCTGCACGCGGCGGATGTCCAGATTGCCGGGTTGGGAATCATTGGGTTTCGTGCCGGGATCGGTGGTGCGCGGATCGCGCCAGCGCCAGATTTCGGCGTGCCCGTCGGCGAAGGAGAAGCAGGTGCCGTTGTTGCCGTGCCGCCGCAGCGCCGGCAGGTTGCCCCACATGTCATTCGGGGTGCCGGCGATCTTCGGCAGCCAGATGAAGTAGAATCCGTCGTCAATGGACAGTTCGCTTTCTTCCACGAACGTGAGCGCCCGCGCAGGCGGGGGCCGGTTAATTTGCGCAAATTTCATGTTGGGCGGATAACCGGGATTAGCCAGAAACAAGAGCTGTCCGTCCCACGGTCGGCCTTGGGGGTTGTCGGTCGCGCCCATCTGGCCGCCGAGCGAATAGCTGCGCACTTTGAGCGCTGCTTTGACCATGGTCCGATCACTCGGACAACGATAGATCGAGAGGGATTGATTGTATTTCCACAGGAAACCGATGCGAATCAGGTTCACGTTGGTGGCCTCCACCGGATCGGTCATGTTGCCGGTCAGCCACGACGTGTCGGGGGTGGTGGAAAACGGATTGTTCAACACCAACTGATCGCCATTGTCCCCGAGATAAAGATGCCAGCAGGTGTCGAGTTGCTTCAGGTTGTTGAGGCAACTGATGGCTTGAGCCTTGGCTTTGGCCATGTTCAGCGCCGGCAACAACATCGCCGCCAGGATGGCGATGATGGCAATGACCACCAGCAGTTCGATCAAAGTGAAACCCGATGACCGCGCCGCACTCGACCGCTGGTCGTTGCTCGCCGTGAATTGATATGCAATTGCTTTTTTGACGCTGCGCGGTTCCGGGAGAGTTGGTTTACCATCGCCATTCATTACTGACGGTTTTACCCCTTTTGCGGCGCAGAGCAAGGCTTTTTCGGGCTTTTTGCGCCGGCCCGGCGGGGCCACCAATCTGTGGAAACCGATGACGATGCGGTCCTTCGAGCTGAATCTTGGTGCTCCTCCCGGGGGGGGGCGAAGAGCTTCCGAAGCAACGACTAAAATGACCGGCACGAATTACATCTTGGACGCCGCCCGCAACGGCGAAAAGCCAAAGCCAACTGATAAGAAAAGAAAGGCTGGCTGCCGGGAATCTATTTCTCTGCTGGACCGCTCCCGCTAATGGGTGACCCCTATACGGGATTCCGCAACTCAGGTCTTCAAACGCTGCAACTCGAAGCAGAACACTCGCCGGAGGTCGCCGCGTTTCATAGCCTGACCGCGCATGTTAAAGATAATTTTGCGCCTGATCGGCCTCGCGGCGGCAGTGGCCCAGCCTCTCCAAGCCAGCACCTTCTTCGTCAGCCCAGTGGGCGCCGATGCGAATCCCGGCACCAAAGCCAAACCCTTCGCCACCTTGTCCCGCGCCCAGGCCGCCGTGCGCAGCGCCAATGGCCGCCGCCCGGTGACGGTCTATCTGCGCGGCGGGACTTATTACCTGGCGGAAACGTTGGTCTTCACGTCCGAGGATTCCGGCACCGCGGCCGCGCCGGTCGTGTGGCGGGCGTGGCCGCCCGAGCAACCGGTCATCAGCGGCGGCGCGAAGCTCGCGCTGCGATGGGAAGCTTTCCGTGACGGCATCGTGAAAGCGCAAGGGCCGCCGGGCTTCACCAGCGATCAACTTTTTATCAACGGCGAGCGGCAAGTTATGGCGCGCTATCCGAACTTCGATCCCCGGATTCGGATTCTAAATGGCTACGCGAAGGACGCGTTCGGTCCGGAACGCGCCGCGCGCTGGGTGGATCCGAGCGGAGGATTTATTCACGCGATGCACCTGCATGAATGGGGCGATTTTCACTACGTCATCACCGGCAAGGACGCATCGGGCCTCCCAACTTACGAAGGCGGTTGGCAAAACAACCGCCGCCTGGGCATGCACAAGGAGTATCGTTTCGTGGAAAACATCTTCGAGGAACTGGACGCGCCGGGCGAATGGTTCCTCGATGAGAAAACCCGCGCGCTCTACTTCTATCCTCCCGCCGGACTCGACCTCGCGAAGGCAACCGTGGAAAGCGTGCGGTTGCGCCACTTGGTCGAGTTCCGCGGTACGGAGGAAAGGCCGGTGAAGTTCATTGCGCTGCAGGGACTAACCTTCCGGCACGCGGCGCGAACATTCATGGACAACCGGGAACCCCTCTTGCGCAGCGACTGGACCACTTATCGCGGCGGCGCCGTCTTCTTCAACGGCACGGAAGATTGCGCCGTGCATGATTGTCTCCTCGATCAACTCGGCGGCAACGCCATTTTCGTCAACCACTACAACCGCCGCCTCACCATCCGGGGTTGTGAGATCGCGAAAGCCGGGGCAACCGGCGTCGCTTTCGTGGGGGATCCCAAAGCCGCCCGCAGTCCGCTGTTTGAATACGGTCAGGTGCAGGAGTTGGCGCGTTTGGACCGCACGCCCGGACCGCAGTCCGGCAACTACCCGGCGGATTGCCGCGTCGAGGATTGCCTGATTTACCTGACTGGTCGCGTGGAGAAGCAGACCGCGGGCGTGCAGATCGCCATGGCTCAGGACATCACGGTCCGCCATTGCTCCATCTACGACATGCCCCGCGCCGGCATCAACATTGGCGACGGCTGCTGGGGCGGGCATGTGATTGAGTTCTGCGACATCTTCGACACGGTCAAAGAAACCGGGGATCACGGCTCGTTCAACTCGTGGGGGCGAGACCGCTACTGGCGGCCCAACATCGGCGAGGTGAACGCCTGGGTGCAGGCCGCGCCCGAATTGCCGCTGCTCGACACGGTGAAGCCGGTCGTCCTCCGCAACAACCGCTGGCGCTGCGATCATGGCTGGGACATTGATCTGGATGACGGCTCGTCGAACTATGAAATCCGCAACAACCTTTGCCTGAACGGCGGCCTCAAGAACCGCGAGGGTTTCCATCGCACCGTCGAGAACAACGTCATCGTGAACAACTCGTTTCACCCGCATGTGTGGTTTGCTGACAGCCAGGACGTGTTCCGGCACAACATTGTTTTCGGCCCATACCAGCCCATCGGCGTCAACAAACCCTGGGGCCAGCAATGTGATTTCAACCTCGTCCAGCAGGCGGGGGCGACCGGCGAGTCGCCCGCCACGAAGCTCCACGAACAGAGCGGACGCGACGAACATTCGATCGTGGCCGACGCCCATTTCGTGAACGCCACCCGCGGCGACTATCGCGTGAAGGCCGAGTCGCCCGCGTTGAAACTCGGCTTCAAGAATTTCCCGATGGACCAGTTTGGCGTGAAGTCGCCCCGGCTCAAAGCTCTGGCGCGCACGCCCGAGTTGCCGGCGCTGAAACAAAACTTCAGCGCGCCAACCAGCCAGCGCAACGGGCGCGTCGTGGATTGGCTCGGCGGGAAAATCAAGAATGTCGTCGGCCCCGGCGAAGTCTCGGCCGCCGGCTTGCCCGGCGAAGTCGGCGTGAGCGTCGTCACCACACCCGCAGACAGTGCGCTCGCCAAGGCCGGTTTGCGCGCTGGCGACGTGATTCTGAAATGTGGCGATCACGACACAACTACCGTGGAGGAGCTTCTCAAAGCGTTTCGCACCGCGCCTGCCGGTCAGAAGCCTAGACTCGAAATCTTCCGCGCGCAGCAAAGGATCAAGTTGGAACTGCCACGCACGTAAAGTGGGCTTGCCTATAAAAACCGGACCCAGCAATTGTGTTTTTCTTCGACTCTAGCGAGGTCCTTTCACCCTCCCCCAAACGCCGTGTGAGGGCACACGGCCTACAAGATTGCCGCCCAAAACCGGCTCGTATTTTCAAACTGCATGTGGATGGCTTACTTGACTCGGCAGGCCCGGCTCAAGGCGGCGTTGATAGTTCGATTTCGCGTTTTTCAGGTTGTCATCCGCTGGCGTTGGGAGTCAAATGCGACCCATGAAATCAGGATGCTCTATCCAGAGGCTGTCCCCCGCGGCGGCAAGCCTTCAATGCAAACTCCTCGTGCTCGCTTGTCTGCTCGGTTGGCTGCCTCCTATCGCACAGGCAGCCAACCCATCGGACGCGGGAGGTTTGCTCAAACAAATCGGCGTCACCAAAGGCATCTGCGCGCTGCCGGGGGATCGCGATTGCAAACTCGCGCTCAACCTGGCCCGCGAAAGCGAGTTGCTGCTCTATGTGCAACTCGCGGACGCCGCCGAGGTCGAGACCGCGCGGCGGCGCGCGTTTGCCGCGGGCCTCTACGGCACCCGAATTTTTGTCGAGCAAGGTCCGCTGCATAGGCTGCATCTCGCCGACAGCGTAGCCGACGCCGTGATCGCCTCGGGGGCGGCGGAGAAAATGCCCTTGGACGAAGCCCTGCGCGTGGTGCGTCCGCAAGGCCGCGTGATCCTAGGCACTCACCAGGAAACCAAGCCGTTCCCGGCAGGCGTGGACGACTGGAGCCATCCCTACCACGGCGCGGACAACAACCCGGTTTCCAAAGACACCGTGGCGCGCGGTCCATACCTGACGCAGTTCCTCGCTGACCCGCGTTACGCGCCGCTGCCGCAAGTGGCGGTGAGTGCCGCGGGTCGGGTGTTCAAGGCGTTTGGTCACATCGCGTTCAAGGAGCGCGAAGAACCGTGGCTGAACACGCTGGCGGCCTTCAGCGGCTACAACGGCACGTTGCTGTGGCGGCGTGAAATCGCGCCGGCCTTGATGGTCCATCGCAACACACTCATCGCCACGTCCACGAATGTTTATTTCGGCGACGATCAATCGTGCAAGATTTTCGACGCCGCCACCGGTGCGTCGAAGGGAGCGATCGTCCTGCCCACGGAGCAAGTCGGCGGCACGTTCTGGAAATGGATGGCCCTCGAGGGCGACACCCTTTACGCGCTGATCGGTGATCAGGAATTGCGCGACCCCACGATCCGCGCGCGACGCGACTCCCACGGTTGGCCGTGGGATCCGCTCTCGCCGGGCTTCAATTCAAACGAGCAACCGTGGGGCTACGGCAAAACCATCGTGGCGATTGACCTCCCGAGCAAAAGCATCCTCTGGCGTTACCGCGAAAAGAAACCGATGGACGCGCGGGCCGTGTGCATGAAGAGCGGGCGGTTGTATGCCTTCAGCTTCGGCAATTACCTGACGTGCCTGGATGCCAAGACCGGCGGGCAACTTTACCGGCTCGACAAGGAAAACGCCGCGCAACTTTTCGAGACCCTCGGTGAATATCAGAACCGCCAGGATTGGCGCTCGAACTGGCGGACCGCAGCGCTGTTGCGGTGCAGTGACCAGGCGCTCTACTTCGCCGGGCCAGCCATGCAACGACTGGTGGCGGTGGCTGCCGACACAGGCAAAGTCCTGTGGTCGCATCCATATAGCAATTACCAACTCATCCTCCAAGGCGGCAACCTCTATGGCATCAGCGGCCAGATTGACAAAGAGGTCAGCCGCAAATTCAACCCCTTGACCGGTGAAATTCTCGCCGAACTCCAGACCAGTCGCCGCGCCTGCACGCGGCCCACGGCTTCGTGCGACGCCATTTTCTTCCGCGCGGAAGAAGGCTCGATCCGGTTGGACCTCCAGAAAAACGAGTCGCAACTCGTGTCGCCGATGCGCCCGAATTGTCACGACGGCGTGACGGTCGCGAACGGCTTGCTCTATTGGTGGCCGTCGGTGTGCGATTGCAATCTGACTCTCTACGGCATCACTTGTCTCGGGCCGGCGGGTGACTTTGACTTCGACCAAGCCGCGACCGAGAGCGCCCGACTCGAAACCTCCGCGAGTGGCAAAGCCGAGGCCGGCCTGTCTGTTGCGTCGGGTGATTGGCCCACCTTCCGAGGTAACAACCTCGGCACCGTCTCCTCCGCGGTGCCGCTGCGCACGTCGGCTAAGTTGCTTTGGGAATACACTCCCAAGACCACCTACACGCCGTCCGCACCCACGGCTGCCGACACGCTGGCGTTTGTAAGCGGGTCCGACGGCGTGATTCGCGCGCTCGACGTGAAGAGCGGCAAGGAAGCCTGGACCGCATTCACCGGCGGCGACGTGCGCTTGCCCCCAACGATTTCAAAAGGGCGTGCGTTCGCGGGTTCGGGCGACGGCTGGGTATATTCGCTCGATGCCCAAACCGGTCGGCAAGTCTGGCGTTTCCGCGCGGCGCCCGTCGAGCGGCGCATCCCGATTTACGGTACGTTGCAATCCACCTGGCCGGCGGCGAGCGGCGTGCTTGTGGAAAATGGGGTGGCCTACTTCGCGGCGGGCCTGGCGAATTACGACGGCACGCACGTCTATGCCCTGGACGCGGAGACCGGCAAAATCCGCTGGCAGAACAACCGCTCCGGGCATCTCGACGAGGCCGCGCACACCGGCGTGGGCGTGCAAGGTCATACGCTGATTTACGACAACCAATTGTTCCTGGCCGGTGGCAACGCCGTGTCGCCCGCCCATTACGCGCTCGCCACCGGCGAATGTTTGAACTCGGAAACCGTCGCTCACAAGGCCGGCTTGCTGGTCGGTTCGGCCCGGCCCCGCGGTTCGGAACTCTACTTCGCCGGTGACGAAATCAAGGTGGCGGGGAAACCCTACTACGCGCATCCGAAGTATCCCGTGTTCGATTCCTCGGTGGTCAACAAGACGCTGTTCGTCAACCCGGGCAGTTACGATCTCGCGTGGGCAAACAACGCGAAACTGATGTGCTTTGCCAGCTTTGCGGCGGGTGATCGCCCGCATTTGCAGCGCGGGCTCTGGGGCAAAACGCAATCGAAGGAAGCGAACCCGCTTTGGGAATTCGACTGCCCGAAAAGCGCCGCTCTCGCGGTATGCCCCAACGCCGTTGTCATCGTCACGGACAAGGAAGTCATCGCGCTGAGCCTCAAAGACGGCAGTCGGCTTTGGAAACACACCTTGCCGGCGCCTCCGGTTCCGTGGGGCATCGCCGTCAATCGCGACGGCAAAGTCATTGTCACACTCGAAGGCGGGCGGGTGGTTTGTTTCGGATAAGTCCGACACGAAACATCATCCTCAGCGGCGGGGAGCGATGGGAAGGCGGCAAGACGGTGCGCTCTTTCAAGCCGCGAACCTCGGCCTCGGCCACGGTGGTCCGCACCTCCAAGTTTGTGATCGTCTTTGGCCTAGCACTGCTTTGCGGTGGTGGCCTCCGCGCGCAGAACTCTTCAGCGCCGCCCGCCACTTCCATCGTTGGGGTCAAAAAGATTCCGATCTTCGGCGCGGCCGCTCCCAACAACCCGCCGTGGCAACAGGCGCTGATGGGTGGCAACACCACGAGACTGCGACCAGCCGGGGCCGTTCAAAGCGCGCGCAGCCCTAAAAAAGTCGAAACCGTCCTTGCCCTCCGCTGGCGCAGGAGCAGAATCGCCGGGAATGAAATCGCCGCAAATGCAGTTGCCAATCAGCAAGGTGGATTTGGGAGGGGCCGGGTGGTTCGGCCGAGAAAGGAGTTGCTTGAGCAACTGCAGCGGGCGGTTGGTTTTGACGGTTTGGGTGGTGTGTTGTTGGGCAATCGCAGCGAGCGCGGACGACGCGATAAGGGCGGCGAGCTTGGGCGAGAAAACGAACGCTACAACGGCGCCGGGCGGGAAAGTAAACACAGCGATTGTTCCGGTGCCGGGCGGAGGCGATACCTGGAAGGCTCGGCACCTGGCGATCAATGCGCGGGCGAAGGCGGGACATGTTGATCTCATTTATATCGGGGACTCCATCGTCAGAAGCTGGATGTGGGACGGCACGCCGGTGTGGGACTATTATTACGCTAAGCGCAACGGGATGATCGCGGGAATGACAGGGGACCGGACGGAGCAGGTTTTGTGGCGGCTGCAGAACGGGAACATTGATGGCATTTCGCCGAAGCTGGCGATCGTGATGATCGGTCAGAACAACGGCCCGTTCAACACGGGGGAGGAGATCGGCGCGGGGGTGGCGGCGATTGTGCAGACGCTGCGCAAGAAGCTCCCGGAGACGAAGCTCCTGGTGTTGGCGATTTTTCCGCGAGGGGAGAAGCCGACGGCGGAGCGGGCGGTGCTCGCAAAGGCCAATGAGATTGCGTCGAAGTTGGCGGACGGGAATTACGTGTTTTACATGGACGTGAATTATCTGCTTCTGCGGCCGGACGGGAGCATCCCGGCGTCACTGATGCCGGACTTCGAGCACCCAAACGAGGAGGGGCATCGCGTCTGGGCAGCGGCAATCGAGCCGAAGGTCGCGGAGCTCATGGGGGACGCGCCGACAGCGGAGATGCCGGCGAAACCGAAGACCAAGGGGGCAGCGGCCCCGGCGCATTAACAGAGCGGGTGGGACAGGCTTGTGGTCCCCGAAATGGGAGCTATAAAGTAATTCGTGTAAGTGACCAAAGAAAGCTGAGAAGAAAAATGACTATGGCGAATGGCGGTTAGTTAAGGCCTCGAGTTTTTGAGTGTTTGAGCTTTGCGATAGCGACTGCGATGTGGGATTTCTTTGTACTGATGGCGGGGTTTGTTCAACAGCGGATAGGGCTTGGGGCGGCGCTTGACCGCGCGGGGTTCCTTTCGCCCCGGGCGCAGGGGCCCCAAATCCCGGACGAGAT
>CAIKLQ010000992.1 GCA_903828255.1 uncultured Verrucomicrobiota bacterium | reverse complement strand
TTGCCACGAGTTCCCTCGAGACCCGTCCCCAAGCCCTGCGAACCCCCGGGAACCACCCAGTGGCGGCACTGGTTTGATCAATTTTCAAATGCGAATGGGCAACCTTCCCAACCATCCGATCCTTCGCTAACGATTTGGGCTTTGGTCGGGGCATCCCCTTGCCACTTGACGCCATACCGAACCCGCAACACGATTCCTTCCACCTTGGCGCAACCCGCGGCAGCGTCGGTGACAAGCAACTTGCTCGCTGACATCGCAAAGACTCCCGCCGGGCAATCCCTTGCCCGGCGATTGGAGCAGGGCGGAGCGTTGTCTTGTGCGGGTGTCGCGGCGTCCGCCCAGCCTTTTTTCGCGGCGCTGCTCCGCCAAATGTTTCCACCCCGCCCGATCGTCGTCGTCACCGACAGCCTCAAGACGCAGGAAAGTTTTCAGCAAGACATCGAAACGTGGCTGAGCCAGAAGTCAGAGGGTGGAAGTCAGAAGGCGGAATCGGCCCGTGCCGACCTCCGACCTCCGACCTCCGACCTTCGGTTCTATCCCGCCTGGGAAACGCTGCCACACGAGAGCAAGCTGCCGCACGCCGATGTCATCCGCGAACGACTTGAAACGCTCGTGGCGCTTCTCGGTCAATCTGCCATCGGGCATCTGCCATCTGCCATCGTCGTCACCAGCGTCACCGCCTTGCTTCAACGCACCTTCTTGCCGGACGACCTGCGCCACCGTATCCGCCCCCTCGCGCTCGGCGACCACGCTGATCCGCGCGCCCTCGTCGAATGGCTCGAAGCCCAAGGCTACGAACCCGAAGCGCAAGTCACCCACCAAGGCGAAATCGCGTTGCGCGGCGGTATTCTTGACGTTTTCCCGCCCACCAGCCCGTGGCCTGTGCGACTGGAATTCTTTGGTGACGAACTGGAATCGCTGCGCGAGTTCGATCCGCTCACCCAAATTTCCCGCGGCGAAATCACGAGCGTCACGCTGCCCCCCGCGGGCGAGTTGGGGATTTTGAAACGCGAACCGGAGCGCGGGCTTCAGCCTGCTTCAACTCCCGAATCCACAGTGGTGATTGAAATTCCTGGGACCACAGGCGCGGCCCCCATGAATCGGCTTGAAGGCCGCGCGCCTTTCGCCACCTTGCTAGATTACCTACCGCCGGAAACCATTCTCCTGCTCTGCGAACCGGAGCAACTCGATTTTCGCGCCGAGGAATATGCCAAGCAAGTTCCGGCCGACGATCCGTTTTTCATTTCGTGGAAAGCTCTGTGCGCCCAAATCGAAGCGCGCAGCATGACGCGACTGGACGTGAGCGAGACCGAGGACGGAGCGCAGATCTCCAGCTCTGCGCGAACCCAAGCTCTGGCAGATCAACGCGCCGAACCGGAGCTCCGCGCTCCAATCTTCGTTTCACTCGACGCCTGGCGACCGCTGGCGGAACGCGCGCCCGAAGCGCAAATCGCCGAGGCGCAACGGCGCGAGTTCTTCGCCCAACTCCATCGCTGGTTGCGCCAGGGCTACACCGTTCACGTCTTTTGCAATAACGACGGTGAACGGCAGCGGTTCCTCGAAATCTGGGAGGAACTGGGATTCGAAAACCCGGAGTCCAAAGCCCAGAGTTCAGAGCCAGACGAGCGTGGACGAATCGGGACTCAGGACCCAGGACTCAGGAGTCACCTCGGCACCGTCGCCCGCGGTTTTCTCTGCGACGAGGCAAAGCTGGTCGTCGTCACCGACGCCGAAATCTTCGGGCGCTACAAAATTCAACGCCCGCGGCGGCTGACCTCCCCGCACGCCGCCGCGATGCGCTCGGCACTGGAAATTGATTTCGCGGATTTGGAGGAAGGCGACCTCGTCGTCCATTTGCAATACGGCATCGGGCGTTTTCTTGGATTGAACATGCTGCCGGCCGGGGCGAGCCATCGGCCAGCGGCCAGCGGCCATCGGCCATCTGAAACCGAGTGCCTCGTCATCGAATACGCCCCCAGCGACCCGACCAACGAGCCCCCCAAACTCTACGTCCCCGTCACCGAAGCACACCTTGTCAGCAAATACGTTGGCGCCGGCAAAATGCGCCCTCCGCTCAACACGCTGAGCGGCACGCGCTGGCGCAAGGCGGTGGAACAGACCGAGAACGCCGTGCGCGATGTCGCCGCCGAGTTGCTGCGGATTCAAGCGGCGCGCGAATCTCAGCCCGGCCACGCGTTTCCCGCGGACGTGACGTGGCAGCGCGAGTTTGAAAGCGCGTTTGTTTTCGAAGAAACGCCGGACCAGTTGCGCGCCATCGGCGAAACCAAAGCCGACATGGAACGCGCCAAGCCCATGGACCGCTTGATCTGTGGGGATGTCGGCTTCGGCAAAACGGAGGTTGCCATCCGCGCCGCCTTCAAAGCCGTCATGGGCGGACGCCAAGTGGCCGTGCTGGTGCCGACGACGGTGCTGGCGCAACAACATTTCAACGTGTTCCGCGAGCGTATGGCGGATTACCCAGTGCGGATCGAGTTGCTCTCGCGCTTTCGCACCCGGCGACAGCAGGACGAGGTCGTGCGGGATCTGGCCGCGGGCGCGGTGGACATCGTCATCGGCACGCACCGGTTGGTGCAGGCGGACATCGCGTTCAAAGACCTCGGGCTGGTGGTGATTGACGAAGAACAACGCTTTGGCGTTTTGCACAAGGAGAAGTTCAAGCGCCTGCGTACGCTGGTGGACGTGCTCACGCTGAGTGCCACGCCAATTCCGCGCACGCTCTACCTCGCGCTCACCGGCGCCCGCGATATGAGCACCATTCAAACGCCGCCGCACGACCGGTTGCCGGTCGAGACCATCGTCACCGAATACGACGAACGCCTCATCCGCGATGCGATCCAGCGCGAGATGAACCGGGGCGGACAGGTTTTCTTTCTGCACAACCGCGTGCTGACGATTCAGACAATGGCGCAGAAACTTAAGCACCTGTTGCCGCACGCCCGAATCCTAGTGGGCCACGGCCAGATGCACGCCGACGATCTCGAAGAAGTCATGACGAGGTTTGTGAACGCCGAGGCGGACGTGCTCCTCTCCACCACGATTATCGAGAGCGGCCTCGATATTCCGAACGCGAACACCATCATCATTGACCGCGCCGACCGCTTCGGCCTGAGCGATCTTTACCAACTCCGCGGCCGCGTGGGCCGCTTCAAGCATCAAGCCTACGCGTATCTGTTGCTCCCGCGTCACGCGCGCCTACTCGCCGACGTGCGCAAACGCATCAGCGCCATGAAGCAATACTCGACGCTCGGCAGCGGCTTCAAAATCGCCATGCGCGACCTGGAAATCCGCGGCGCGGGCAACCTGCTCGGCGCGGAACAAAGCGGGCACATCACCGCGGTGGGCTTCGAGTTGTATTGCCAGTTGCTCAAGCAAAGCGTTGGCGCGCTCAAGGGCGAGAAGGTCAAACCGCGGATCGCGGTGCTGCTGCGGCTGGACTTTTTGGAAATGAACGCCACCAGTGATACGGGGGACAGGTTGCCTGGTGCGTGTTCCGTCAAGCCGCAGGAAGGGAGCCGGGAGAAACTTGATGCAACCCGCAACCCTCAACCCGCACGCTCTCCGCACTTCGCCGCACTTCCGCACCGCTACGTCCCGGAAGCCCAACACCGTATCGAAATTTACCGCAAACTCGCCCAAGCCACGGACCGAGCCGCGCTCGAAACCACCGCACGCGAACTGCGCGACCGCTTTGGCCCGCTGCCGCCGCCGGTCGAATTGCTGCTGGCCGTGATCGAATTGAAAATTCTAGCGAGCGAAAAATCCGTAACGATTCTGGAAGTCGAGTTGGACAAGTTGAAACTGACGCGCTACGGCGAATTCGTCACGGTCGGCGGCAAATTTCCGCGCCTGACAAAAAAGGACACGAAGGCCCGGCTGAAGGAAATCAAAAGGCTGCTGCTGGCACTCTAATTCCGGCGCTAAAGGTCTGCACCGACAACCGACCCAGGAAGGCTATTCTGTTTGCCGAATCCAGTTGGCCGTGTTACTTGAAATGGCGTGGGTCTTGATGCGTCATTTTTCCGGCGAACCCTTGCGGCCTTGCTCTTCTTCAGCGCGATGGTAGGGGTTTCCTTTCCCGTTCGCGCCGACCTTTGGAGTACGGCTTACTATGCGGGTTGGAAGCAAAGCACGATGCCTGCTTCCAATATTGATTTCACGGCGGTGAGCCATGTCATCCACTTTTCCGTCGTGCCTAACTCCAATGGCTCGTTGAACAGTTCTGCCAACAGCCTCACCATCGGTAATTCCAGCGATGTCGTCTCCCGCGGTCACGCCGCGGGGAGAAAAGTTTTGGTTTGCGTGGGCGGTGCCGGCAGCCAGACCGGTTTCCAGGGGGCTGCGAGCGCGGCCAATCTTTCCACGTTCGTCACCAACCTCGTGAATTTCATGGTCGCGCGCAGCTATGACGGGATTGATCTGGATTGGGAGCCGCTGCCATCCGCGGACTTCTCCCAATACACGAATCTCGTGAACGCCCTGCGCACCGCGTTGAACGGATTCGCGCCCGCTAAATTACTGACCGCCGCCGTCGGCGCGTATCCGGTTTACGGCGATTCAGCCACGGGGCAATACACCATGTTCGCCGCGCTCCAGGCCAAGTTCGATCAGATCAACGTGATGACTTACGACCTGTCTGGGGCGTATTCAGGCTGGGTGACTTGGTTTAACGCGCCGTTATACAACGGCGGCCTCCAGTTCCCGGGCACGAGTAGGTTCGTTCCCTCCACCGATGAAGCTGTGTCGAACTTCATCGCGGGCGGCGTCGCGCCGGGCAAACTCGGCATCGGCATCGCATTCTACGGCTACGTGTGGAGCGGCGGCACGGGCACGAGTACCGGCGGCGCTGCGTTGCCGCGCCAATCCTGGACCAGCGCACCCACCACGACCGCGCCTTCCTATGACGCCATCATGACGACCTATTACCAACCGTCGCTTTACCACTGGGACACCAACGCCCAAGCTGCCTATCTCAGCCTGGACAACCTCAACTCGGCAAATGACAAATTCATCTCCTACGACGACGAGCACGCCTGTCAGGCCAAAGTCAGTTACGCGCGCAATCGCAGTTTGGGCGGCGTGATGATCTGGGAACTCGGCAGCGGCTACCGGCCCGGCCAGCCCGCCGGCCAGCGCGATCCCGTGCTGCAAGCGGTCAAGCAATCCCTTGCCACGCCGCGCATCGTGAATGTTCAAAGCACCAATCAAGACCTCCAACTCGACTTCACCAGTTTGCCGCTGGCCCGCTACCGAATTCAATGGACGAGCAACTTCCCCGCGTCCGCCTGGCAGACCCTCACCAGCAACGTGCCAGGCACCAACGGCACGCTACACATCACCGACCCCGGCGCGATCACGGGCGCGCCCGCTCGTTTCTACCGCGTCCAGACGCCGCCGTGATGGTTGTCCCGTTCCTTACGCAGTGGCTTGAGTGCAAAGAAATTCCCAACCGACACGCTCTTGTGCCAGGCGTTGGTTGGAGGCGAAGAGTTGGCGCGCTGGTTCGGCAAATTCTCCAAGCCAATCGCAGCCGGTGGATGCGGGGGGGCACCTTTCCACGGTTGACCTCTTCCTTCACCGAGCTTCAGCAGTTCGCGATAACTCCAAAAGTCCGGCTCGACCGCAGCCAATCCAGCAGCTTGAGCGGGTGTGGATGCTCTTCGAGGAATGAGCAGGCCCTGGGATCAGAGTCGCCAAGAATCTCAAGCGAGTGTTCTTTTATTGGTACAACGGATTGCGATTGCGGTTGCTCGAACAAAAAAGCATTTAGGCTACTGGTTCACGGCACCGGGGCGCGAACGACACGGTATAACCTCTTGGGGCCGGCGGGATTGTCGGTACGCAACATCGAAGTGTCGAAGGCGAGGACAAAACCAGTGGGATCATCGCTAAAAGTTCCAAGCAAGTCTGGCGCGGACTGGAGTTTGTAGAAAAAACCACGCACGGTGTTGAATCGCATTTCACAACCCGCCTGAGCCGCCGGCTGGATGGTAAGCGCAAAAGGAGCCTGGGCAATGGAGCCGTCGAAATACTTTTGAACCAATTCCCAAACGCCTATTCCGCACTGCGAGCCAACGCGGCGACCCGCAAAATCATCCACCGAAGGATGGATGCCGCCCCAAATGCGTGACTGCCCGGCTTGATCCGCGGCATCGTAATAGGTTGCACATTGCAATTGGACGGGTTGGCTTGGTCCGTTCTCAAATGCCAGCCCGGTGCCGGTGTCCGCGATAGCAGTATCGGCGACATATATACCACCAGGGAAATAAGGCGACCCGGTGATCGCTGTGAGGACTTCCGCCGCGGAACGGCTGAAGGTGCTGTGGCCCGAGATGTAACCAGGAAAAGCCGGGGTGACAAAGCTCGCCTTTTGGTACGGAATCCAACTATCGGCGTGGATCCATTTGACGCCGCTATGGATGGCGGCGTTAGTAGGCTGGCCGGGCCAGTTAAAAATGGCGATCTTGCCGACGGTCAAACCGGGGTGTCGCCCGGTTGCCACCGTGTTGCTCGTGACCAGTTCGATCAACTCCGGGATTAGCGGGAGACCATTGGGGTGATACGACGGACTCTGCGGATCGCTCGACTGGCCGAGTCCCCCCAGGTAGCGGACCGCACTCAGGGGCCGCCAGCCATTATAGTAGCGCTTGAGTCCCCACGCGGCGCAAGCCGCGTCATGCACGGCGGCATTCAAGGCGAAATACAGCTTTACATCCCACTGGAGCTCGTCGAGCACTGGTCCCGTGCCGGCGATACGCTTGACGAAGTTGGGGTGGTCGCTCACATGGTTGGCGATCACGTTCCAATGCCCCGGTGGGGTTTCAGAATTGGGGCCGTCCGCCCAGAACTCAGCCAGGACCCGAGTGAAATCACCCCGCTTGGTAAGATTGGATGGATAGGGAAGGCCGGTAAATGGATTGACGGGATGGCCGTTGCCATCATTGGCCCCGAGCGTATTATTTCCGATGGCCGAGGGAGAAATATCGAGGCTGACCCCATCATCCGGGGTCAGTTGGCTGCTCTTGCGGATCATTTCCAGGACCCCGGTTCGGAATTCAGCATCCCCGACCCCGCCAAGCTGGGGAGGGGGGCCAGGGTCAATCCACGGCAGGGTCGGATCGGTGCGCGTTAGCGCGAACGGCCGCACGCCCAGCCACTGTGCTCCAAGATAAGTTTGGATCGGGCCTTGGGGAAATCCATTTTGATCCACCGCGTTGACGATTCGTAACCGCTGCCACTTATTAATATCCACCACCGTACGCCCGGGACCGTTCGTACCGCCAGAGCCATCGTCAATGCCCGGCCGGTCAGTGGCCAGCGACGGGTTGATATAGACATACCCGCCTTGGCTGGTGAGATAATCCGGGTAGGCGAAGGGCGGGTTTCTAAGCGGGTAAGGCGTCCCATTGGTCTGCCGGGACCCGTCGTTGATAAACCAGGCCGATACCGCGTCGTAAATGGAATTACCCACCCCCGCCGAGGTAGCGGTATCGCGGGAGGCATTATTGGTATCATAGCCCAGCGCCGCCATCTGAAGGTCATCCAACACTAAGGTGTTACTGGCAGTTATGGAATACGCATGACGCTCCTTAAGGATTCGCCAAGCCGCATAACTAAGTGCTTCATTCCGGGCCGTCACCACATCGGTCGCCGTGTGTTTCGCGTGATAGACGTAACCAACCGCCCCGTTGGTGTCGAAGGCCGCCCAGGCATCATACATGCAAACGGACAGGCTGAAGAGATTGCGCGCTTGCGCCGGCGGATGCGGCGTGTCCGCCCGGATAGCCGCGAGCGCGCGTTCGTCCCAAATCCGCGCGACACTGTTGGTGGGGTTTGCCTGGGCGGCAACACTAAGGCCAAGGCAGAGGAACAAAACGAGCCGGAGTTCATTCCCTGCTCCGGTGAATTCGCTGACGCGAGTATAAAGCATAATTACGAGTATCGGGCTCCGCCCCATCTGTTTCGACGGTAGTGGTTTTTAACACCAAGAGAGGAGGGCGTCAAACAGTTTCCCCATGAATCCCGCTCTCTGATAAAACCTGCAACCAAGGAGTATTGCCGCGACCACTTAGCGGGTCAGTGCGCTTTCTCAGCCCTCCTTGACCGTCCCAGACTTTCAAGGTTTTGACGTGCTACTGTATCATCGGGATTCAGGCGAAGGGCGGATCGAAAGTATTCTTCGGCCTGCTCTAATCAGCCGTTCCTCTGGCAAATGATGCCGAGGTTTCCATACGCCCGGGAATCGTCCGGGTTGAGGTGGATAACGCCCTTCTCCCTTGCAGGCCGCTTCCGCTTCCTTCAACCCGCTTTGACGAAACCAGGTCATTCCGAGGTCGTAATGCGCCTTATCGAGGTCCGGCTTGGCCCGGATGGCTGTGTTGGTGGGGCGTTGCTCGGTGAATTAGAATCCCACCTGCGGTCGGCCGGTTCTTGGTTTACCGCTGCGATGCAGGTGCAATTGCAGCACCAGATCAGTGCATTGCTCCAATTCCCTGGCCAATCCCGGCGGCGAAAACCACCACGCACAGAGCCTGTGCGTGGTGGACGCGCTTCCGTCGCTATCAGAGTTAATCCGATTGACGGAAAAGGATTCGGGAAGTTAGCGCCGGGCGCGGTAGAATTTGGCTCCCCCGGTTGCCGGCTCACTGAACGTTCCCAGCATGTTGCCCGTGGAGGTCCAAACCGGGCTGGTCAAGCTTGGAGAAGACTCGAGCACTCCGCCATTGGACCATGTGACGGTGACCACCCCGCCGGAAGCCCGGACGCTGGTGATGGCTGGCGCTGCCGTGCTGGGTGCGATGTCGTAGAATGCAATTTTGTCAATCCCCCATTCCCAACCACACGAGCCATAATGGATGAAACGGAGGCGAACTTGACTCTTCTTGGCTGCTGCCGACAGACGGATCGCTTCGACCTTTCGGGCTTGCGGCCCATCGTTTCGTTCCGCGATGTACGGTGAAATCGCGGCGGTGATGGGCGACGCGAGCACATCCCCGAACTTGGCACCGAGCGACCCAACGCTAATAAAATCGCGGGTGGTCGGGTCTTGAACCACTGGGAATTTCGCGAGATCGGCCCAGACGTTGGTTAGCATTTTCATTCCGTCAACGGTGCCATCCGCATTTAGGAAGTGGGTGGCGGAGTTCTGCAAGATCAAGGCCGGCAGCCAATTCGCGCCGTTATCAACTGAGTATTCAAGGCTGTTTTGTTCGTGGTTTCCTGAAAGCCTGCTGGCACTGGAAAAGGTCAATACAGGATTGGTGACACTGGACAGATTGAATGGGGCACTCACCACGATTTGTATTTGAGGGGCGTAATCGTTCGGCTGATCTGCACCACCGATACTCACTTTCCGCGCCCGCCCGTCGGAAGCCGCAAACAGACAATTGCCGGCCATCCAGGTATCGGTTACCGGTATCCCATTGATCGTTTGAGCCGTGTTGTTAAGCAACACCTCAGCCTCGAGGGGAGATACCGTGTTGGTGTTGAGCATGACCCAGTTCGCGAAGGGGTCATTCTTTACATCTGTAAGATCCCAACCCCCAAATCCCGCCGGCGGATTCACTTCGAGCCAGGATTGATTTGTCGCCGTCCAACCCGGAGGCACCGTAGTCGCCGGACTGGTCGCTTCCGCGTATGAATCGAAGTTTTCACCGGTGACCGGACTGCCTGGCAAAAGAATGTTTTCCAGATTGAGAAAGGCCCATGCCTGGGTGCGCGAATACGACCCCGTGTCATGGTAAGTGAGTACGGCCGTGTGACCTTCCCCGGAAACATGCATTCCAGCAATGACCCCTGAATCCACGGTCACAAGACTGCCAATTTTGCTCACGCTGAGCGTGGCGGGATTCCCATCTATTGCCAGGGTGATGTTATTCGTATTCACCGGGGCTGTTCCGTCCCCCAACACCACGGTGACGTTGCGGGAGTAGGACTCCATTTGCCGCAGCGCGGGCGGCGGGGACACCACTTTGACATAAGGATTAACGCTGCCGATAGCCGTACGATAGGCCGGAATGCCACCGCTCGCTATGTCGTTGATCAGCTTCCTATTGCTCACGAAATCCGAATCGGTGCTGATCCACTCAACGGCGGAACCCCCGCTGCCATTCGCCCAAAGCATCCGGAAAGGATAGGTGCCAGCCCCGCCCGGTGGGACTACAAACACGCACCGCTGTTCATTGGCGCCACCATCGCGCACCCCAAGTGTGACCCGACCAAATACATCCTGAGGATTGGGGCCGGACTGGACTTTGGTACTGTCATCCGCCGGCAGAACCATATAATTGGTGCCGGCCGGAAGCGTGAGGTAGGTTAGAATCTCCGCATTCTGGCCATCCGTATTCGGGGTCGTGCTGGTGCCCGGCTCCAGTTCGTCACCCGGAAAGTAGCCATTGTTGCCAGCGCCGGTTTTGTCCAAATTGATGACGTTCGTAATCTCAAAATACAACGAACCATTCGCCGGATCCGCGGGCACTGCTTCTGCGCTTGCGGCACCAACTGCCGTCGGGTCCCCAAGATTCGGGAGCAATGCGCCCGCACCGTCCCTGAGCTGGCCAGCCAGAGCCGTTTCAGTCCTGGAGTCGGTGTTGGGCCGGGTCACATTGTTTTGAAAATAGCGCCATTGGAACCCCGGTTTCGAGGTGTCCGGAGTAACACGCCAAGCCGGGTCCAAGGTGACTACAATTGAATTGGTGACTTGAGCCTGCAATGGGCCAGTCCAGAGAGCGGCAGCGGCCAGACCCAAGGCCAGAGCGGATTTATAAAAACTTCCTTTTGACGCTACCCGCTTAAGTAATAATCGGACTTTTGCTTTCGTTATTTTCGTTTTCATTTTTGTTGTTCTTGCTGTTTATGTTTTACGCCAGTTTTTGACAATGATTCTCCGTTATGTGGAAGATCATTTCTGTTGCGTTGGTGCGCGTAGATTTTTACCGAATGGAGAGGATTGTCAACCCTGATCTGGCGTTTTTTTTATTTGTCTAAAACCCATGAAATTTCCGAACGACACTCGAGTTAGCCCGCATATCCCATGTGCTCTTCGTGGTGGAGCCTTCCAAGCCTCGGTTTCCTTCCCGCCGCTGCGTTCGTTGGCGTTGGTCCGCGCCGCAGAGTCAGGGTAGGATGGCGAAGGCGCGGGCGGGGAAGCCCAGACCGTCCTTGGGCTTGGGCCACGTCACCACGATCAACGCACCGGTGGCCGGGACTTGATCGAGGTTGGCCAAGACTTCGATCTGCCAATGGCCGTGGAAGAGCAGCCAGGTTTCGGATTTCATGTCCGGCGTGGTGTCGGTGTCCATCGCTTCGTGGCCTTTGGCCGTGATGCCGCGTTGCTCGTAGAGAAACTTGATCGCCTCGAAGGACCAGGCGGGGAAGGGCTGGCGTTTGAATCGTTCCGGGTTCGTTTCCCAATCCTTGTGCATGTCTGTCCGCAGCGCCGCGAACGCGCCGGCGGACACGCGGCCGTGAACTTGTTCCCAGGCCAGAATGTCGCCGATGGTCAGGGCGTAGTTCGGATCGCGGCGGAGTTTGGGAGTGATGTCGAAGACGACCAGCGGGAGGATCATGTCTTGAGGGGCAATTCGTCGAGGGTCTTGCCGTGGGGATCGAAATGCGCTGGCGGATCCACATGCGTTCCGTACTGGACCACTAGCGTGTATTGGAAGGTGCGGAAGGCGTCCTCCTCAATCGTGTAAGGCCGTCCAGTGGCCGGGTCGGCGGCGGGCGCGAACGTGGCCGGGCCAAAACCCTGCCAGACCGGCGTGGTGGGACTGAACGCATGGGTGAGGTCCACGAACTTCTTGTGCGAAATGATGCGCCAGGCGTCGGCCAAGGAATCATCGTCGCCTTTGGAGTCGGAGCGTAGCGCCGCGCCGCCGAGGAGAACGATTGCCACGACGGCTGTCAACGCTGCGGCAACTGCGGGGAATTTGGTTTTCATGCGTGCATCTGACCAAATGCGGCCGCGCTTGGGGAAGCAAAAAAGGCGAACGGTTGCCCGTTCGCCTTTCGAGTTTTGGTAGCTGCGCTCGTGAGAGCGCGGCAAACTTTAGTACCGGTAGTGTTCCGGCTTGTAGGGGCCTTCCGGCGGTACGCCGAGGTATTCGGCTTGTTTCTTGGTGAGCTTGGTCAGCTTCACGCCGATGCGTTCGAGGTGCAGGCGGGCGACTTCTTCGTCCAGTTTCTTGGACAGCCGATAGACGCCGACTTTGTTGGTTTCGCGGTTGGCCCAGAGGTCGAGTTGCGCGAGGACCT
>CAIKLQ010000991.1 GCA_903828255.1 uncultured Verrucomicrobiota bacterium | reverse complement strand
CGTCGTACTTGGTGGTGCCACCGTTCCGCGCGCCGTTCCCGTTTTTGCCTGTGCCTTTTGCCATCTGATTAAAGTGGTACGATAGAACCTTATCTCGTCATACGCCGGGGCAATGGTCAATCAGAAAGAAGATTTTTTTGGATTGGTTGGGCTTTGACATCCCTACTGCCAACGGGATACTCGCCCCATGCGAGTGCTGATTACTGGTGTCACGGGCTTTGTGGGCAGCCACATGGTGGAGTTTGCCTTGGCGAAAGGGACCGAAATTTTCGGTGCGTGCCGCTGGCGCAGCAACACGGAGAACATCGAAGCGTTGCGCGGGCGGCTGCAGTTGGTCGAGGCGGATTTGCGCGACCAAACTTCTGTGCAGGAAATGATCGCCAAGAGCCGGCCCGACTGGATTTTTCATCTGGCTGGCCAAAGCCAGGTGATGACCTCCTGGCACGCACCGGCAGAGACGCTGCAAACGAACGTCATTGGCCAGGTTCACCTGCTGGAAGCCATCCGCCAGCGGGGCGCGCCGTTTCCGCGCGTGCTGGTGGTGGGCTCGAGCGAAGAATACGGGCTAGTGTCGGAGGCGGAACTTCCCGTGAAAGAGGAGCATCAATTGCAACCGCTCTCGCCCTACGCGGTGAGCAAGGTCGCGCAGGATCTGCTGGCCTATCAGTATTTTCGCAGCTACGGCATTCCCTGCTTCCGGGCGCGGGCCTTCAACCACGACGGGCCGCGGCGCGGCGAGGTCTTCGTGACTTCCGCCTTCGCCAAACAGATCGCCGAGATCGAACTGGGCCGGCGCGAACCGATGATGCTCGTGGGCAACTTGAAGGCCCGCCGCGATTACACCGATGTGCGCGACATCGTGCGCGGCTACTGGCTGCTGCTGGAAAAAGGCACGCCGGGGGAAGTCTATAATCTCTGCTCCGGCCAATCTCATGCGATCCAGGAAATTCTGGATTTCTTTCTGGCCAGTTCCACCGTCCGCAACATCGAGGTGCGCGAAGACCCGGCGCGGCTGCGTCCGTCCGATCTCCCGAATCTCTATGGCAGCCCGGCACGCATCAACGCGGCCACGGGTTGGAAGGCGGAGATTTCGTTTGAGCAGATGTTGAAGGACGTGCTGGATTACTGGCGCGAGCGGGTGCGAAGTACGCCGCGCTGACCTAGCGGTCGGCGGGCAAGTAGAAGCGACGTCTCGTCGCTCGAAGGTGGCGGCGTTGCCACTACTTGCTCGCGCAAGCCGAATCGCTCCCGCTACGGAATCACCTGCGGCCCGGCCTTTTCGCCCCGCGCCCGCGCCTCGAACCAAGCGCTCGAAAGCGGCAGGATGCGATCCCAGTGCATCGTTTTGGCGCGTTCCCAAGCACCGACACGATACCGCTGATAGCGGGCGTCGTCACCGACCAAGCTGATGATGCGATCCGCCAGTGAGGCGGGGGTTTCCTGCTCGGAGACAAGGCCGGTTTGGTCGTGGAGGGTGGATTCGCGCAAGCCAGCCACCGGATAAACCACCGCCGGCGTGCCGAGCGCGTTGGCCTCGATCACATTCAAGCCCCAGCCTTCGCGCACCGAGGTGTGCAGGAGCAAGTGCGACTCGCGGAGGATCGCGTCTTTATCCGGCTCGGACAGCAGCCCGGTGAAACGCACCGCGTCGTCCAGTTTCAGTTCCGCGACCTCGCGCTGGAGCGCCGGCAATGATTCGCCCCCGCCGACGATCGTCATGCGTGCCGCCAATCCCCGGTCGCGGAGCACCGCGAGGGTTTGCACGCAGTGATTGACCCGTTTGTTCGGCGCGAGCCGGCAGACGACCGCCAGCCGCAACGGCGGCGTCAACGGCTTCACGTCCAGCGTGGGCAGGGCGCGCGTGAGCACACCGTAGCGAATGAGGGTGATGTTCTGAACGCCGTGACTTTGCAGCCCGTCCCGTGTGGATTCACAGGCCGTCCAAAACGGCACGCGCCGGTAAAGCCAGTGCGTCCAACGATCCTGCCAGCGACCGAAGGTGGCCACCGGCTTCGGGTAAAACGTGTTCCAAATCGGGCCGAGAACTTCGTGCAGATACGCGACGCAATTCGTGCGACACCACCACGGCGCGAACCACGCCAGCCCGTGATGTTGATCCATCACCAAGTCGAAACGCGGCTGCCGGCGATACCACTGGATCGCTTTGAGAATGGAAGAACCATTGCCGCCGGCGCGGATGTAATGAATGCCGTCCACCACTTCCTCCGCTGGCGCACCCGCGAAAGCATGCGTGAACCAATACGCCTCATGGCCGCGCTGCACGAGCGCGGCCAGATACGCCAGCGTGACGCGCTCCGCCCCGCCCGCCAGCGGATTCTTCGGGTCGCGCCAGTTCAACATCAGAAAACGCATGGGCGCTATGATTGCGATTCCGGGCGTTTTGTCCATCAAAGTAGGTCCAGAGCAAGCGCCACATCCATTTTGCCACTCACCCTGACCCTGAACTCACTCTTCCGGAACTTTAACGCCCCTGCGTCAAAGTTTCGGAGGCGGTCTCGGCGTGGACATCGGGGAGATGCGAAGGTTCGCGCGGCAAGAGTCGGGCAATTTTGGACACGACCAACGGATCGCGATCCGCTCTTGCGAGACAGGGCAGCGCTCGGTTGGTGGTAGCCAGTTGCCCCCCCCAAGCGTCCCGTGTCCCGAACAGTGACAGCCAATCATCCCAAGGAGCAACGGCTACGTTCGCAGGACCGACCGCGTTCCGGGGCGATCACTTTCAGTCGTAACGCCTAGCCTACGGCTTCGTGCGAGTCGGAGTTCCAACCACCGGCATTACGCGCAAAAAAGCCCGGGCACCAGCACGCTGGCACCCGGGCAGAATCCTTCGACGCGGCTAAGTGGGATTACTTCGTGGCCTTCACGTAGGCGTCGAGGCTGGGTTTCTGGTCGTCGCGATCCTTGTCAAAATTGGCCGCGACTGTCCAAGTGTTTTCGCCCAGCACGTAAATCGAAACATGATCGTCATCAATCGGGGAGATGTCCGATTCCGAAGTGCCGCCCTTGATGTCCACGAACTTGATCACATTGAACGGGCCGGATTTTTCGAGCTTGAGTTTGCCTTCCGCATAAATCGCGACCTCGTCCGTGCCTCGGATAACTTTGAATTTGAACGTGTCCTTTTTGATTTCGATGGTCTGGGTATAAGATGCGCCGTCCCGGGTTTTCTTCACGGACCACTTGCCTTCAAGTTTGGCCAAGTCGTCGGCGAGGGCGGTGAGAGCGAACAGCGTGGTGATGGTAGCGAGGGCGATTAAGCGTTTCATAATTTTCTTTGGTTGCAATTGACGGCGTTCAGTTTGGTTTTGGTTGTAGCTGAACTTGGCCGGAGTCTTGGCGATTCCCGTGCGACCTTCAAGCACAAAGGCCGTGCTCGGCCCGGTCCGCCCGGTCCAAGTGAATCCTCATCGGATTGAACCATAACGGCCCCGTCAGTTGAGATTACCGCCCGACGATTGCAGCGCAAACCGTTCGGGCCTTGCCCGCGGCATCTCCCCGCCACCGCTGGCCCTGCCACGGCCTCCACCCCGCATCACTTCACCACCATCTGCGTGAACGGAAAAACGTAAGCCTGAAGGAAAACCAGAATGCCCACCAACGTCGCCAGCGCCAAACTGTGGAATAGAACGTAGCGCAAAATGCTGCCCTCGTGCCCATACCAATTCGTCGCCGTGCTCGCGACCACGATGCTTTGCGCGTCCACCATCTTGCCCATCACGCCGCCGGAACTGTTCGCCGCAGCCATGAGCGTGGGATTGAGTCCCGTTTGTTCCGCCGTGATTTTTTGCAGGCTGCCGAACAAGACGTTCGACGCCGTATCCGAACCGGTGAGCGCCACGCCCAGCCAGCCGAGCAGTGTGCCGAAGAACGGATAAAACTTTCCGGTCTTGGCCAGGGCGAGCCCGAGCGTCGCGTCCGTGCCGGAGTAGCGCGTCACGTAACCCACCGCCAGCATCGCAGCGATGGTGATGAGCGAGAACCGCACGCGCACCAGCGTTTCGCCGTAATGCCGAAGCAAAGCGCGCGGCGAGAAACCCATCAACAATCCGGCGATGAGGGCCGCTGCCAGGATTCCTGTGCCGGTCGCCGAGAGCCAGTTTAGTTTGAAAATCGCTTCCTCCGGCTTCGTGGGTTTGGCAGCCGTCGGGGCCGGCACGACCGGCGGCGAGCGCACGACCACTTCGTGCAAATCCGGCACGGCGAACGAGGGCTCGGATATTTTGTCGAGCGACCGCTTGACCGCCGGCAAACCCCAGACGAAAACCAACGCACTGAGAAGAATCCACGGCAGCCATGCCTGCCGCAATCGAGCGCGCGAGGGTGGCGCACAGTTTCCCTCCGTCCCAGCAGTTCCAGCCGCAACCTCCGCGCAACTTTGCGACGGCTTCCAAAACTTTAGCAAGACGACCATCGCCCCGATGGAGCAAACCGCCGCCACGACATCCACCAACCACGGCCCGTGAAAATTCGAGACGAGAAATTGCGGCACAGCAAACGCCACGCCCGCCGTCAGGGCCGCCGGCCAAACCCCCAGCATCCCGCGCCAACCCGCCATCGCCCACACCACCCAGAACGGCACGATCAACGAAAAGAACGGAACCTGCCGCCCAACCATCTGGGAGAGCGCCAGTTCGCTGATGCCGGTCACCTTGCTCAACGCGATGAGCGGCGTGCCCAAGGCGCCGAACGCCACGGGCGCGGTGTTCGCGATGAGCGAAAGCCCGGCCGCTTGCAGTGGTTTGAAACCAAGCTGCATCAGAATTGCCGACGTCACTGCTACCGGCGTGCCGAAGCCCGCCGCGCCCTCGAAGAACGCGCCGAAAGAAAATGCGATGAGGATGACCTGCACGCGCGGATCCGGCGCCAGCCGGGCGAGGCCTTGCCGGAGCACGTCGAACAAACCGCTCTTCACCGTCAGCGTGTGCAGGAAGATCAGATTAAGAACGATCCAGCCGATGGGAAACAAACCGTAGGCCGCGCCGTAGGCAGTGGCCGCCAACGCCGCTTTCACCGGCATCGCATAAACGAACAGCGCCAGGAGTAACGCCGTCGCCAGCCCCAGCAGCGCCGCGAAATGGATGCGGATTTTCAGCAGCGCAATCGCGCCGAGCAGGACGACGACGGGCACGGCCGCGGCAACGGTGGACAGCGCGGCGTTGTGAAGCGGGTCGTAATGCTGCGTCCAAGTCATCTTCTTGTGGGACAGGCGGCGCGCCCGTCTCAAACTTTTCCGGATTGTTTAGAGACCGGCGCGACCCCGGTCCCACGCCGCGCCCCGTCGCAGCTCTGGCTCCACCAATCGAGATACCGCCGGCTGCCATTGCTCACCGGCAGCACGACGAACTCCGCTGTGTCGTAAGGATGCAATGCCAGGACCAGCTTCTCCAACTCCGGCAGGTTGCAGCGCATGGCCTTCAAAATCAGCAGCACCTCGTTGCCAACCTCCAACTTCCCCTGCCACCAGTAGTGCGATTCAATTTTGGGAATCAGATTGGCGCACGCCACCAGCTTCGCCGTCAACGCTGCCCGCGCCAACCGCCGCGCGGTCTTCAGGTCCGGCGCGGTGACGAGGACGATGAAATGATTTCTGGCCGGCTTCATCTTGGCGTCACCTTCGGCCAGTTCAGCGGCACGCCGTCTTGCGTGAGCAGGTTTTGAAACGCTTGGAGCAACGCGCCTTGTTTGCGCACCTCGCGCGGCAATTTCTTCTTCGCCGCGCAGAAGGCCGCCAGCGCGCCCACGGACTCGCCGATGTTCCACTCGACCGGATGCAGGCGGTAGCAACCATTCGTGATATGCGTGACGCCAAGATTCTTGCAGGCGGGAAGCAGATTCTCGACGCGCTTCGGGATCAACGCGCCCATTGGGATTTGAAACGGAAGCGAGCTGATGTCTATGTAATTATCGCCGCCCGTGCTTGGGTGCAGGTCAATGCGATAGCTGCCGATGCCTACCGAGTCGTGGAAATTTTCCGCTGCCACGTCGTCCTTCGATTTGCCCAGCGCCTTCGCCCGCGCGTCCGTGCCGACGTGTTGTTCGAGCACGGTGAACTCGGCCCGGATGCGCCGGCTCTCGCGGATGTAAGGATACTTCGCCAAACCATCCTCCGTGCCGACGATGTCGGGCCGCAGCCGCAAGCCCTTCCAACCCGTGCCGCCGTCGGGTCGTGGGGCGGCGGTTTGCAGCCAATAGAGCAGCGAAAGGCTGAGTTGCTTGGCGCGCTCGATATGCCGTGCCGCTTCCTCGGGCGCGCACTCGAAGGGATTGCCCAACAGATAATCATTCTGCGGCCAGTTCACGAGCGTCGTGTCGCCCGCGAACGTGCCCTCGCTAAAATTTCTCCGATCCACGATCTGCCGGTAATGAAACAGTCCTTCACGTTTAACCGGATCGAAACCGAGGTTGCGCGGCGCGAGCGTCTGCGGATGACAATACGTCAAGTCCAACAGCTTGCCCGTCCACGGCGGCGTGAGCTTGGGCGCGTAGTCGCGCCAGAATTCCCACTCGCGCGGTTGCTCGATGGTGTAGTCCGCGCCGGAGATGTATTCCGTCGGGAAGCAAACCGTGAACGCCTGCATGTTCTGCGGTTGCGCCTCGCGCGCGGCGTGAGGTTCGCCGGTTTCCGATTGCGCCTCCGCGCCGGTCACGTATTCCGTCTTCGTCAACGGGAGCAGATCGCCCATCTCGGTGGCGTCCACAAACATCGGCGCGTGCAACACCCGATCCTGGCCGGAATCCGCGCTGCGCACTTGCACCGCCTCGATCTGGTCGCCCGCCACCGACGCAGAGGTCGCCTTGTGGCGCAGCAGGAGTTGAATTTTCCCACTGGCCACGAAGGGCGCGAGTAGTTCGTTCAACGCTGCCAGCGCCACGCGCGGTTCACAGCACAATTTGGAAACGCCGCCGTTGCCCGGATTCAAATACACTTTGCCGCGCGCTTCGGCCGTGAGCGGGAAATTGCGCTTGTAGTAATCGCGGATGCGCGTCCGCAAACCGAGATAGCTCTGGGTGCCGCCGAACGTTTCGATCCACGGGCTTTCATCCGGCGGCACGGCCTGCGCCGTGAGTTGACCGCCGATCCAATCCGTTTCCTCCGTCAGGATGACGCGCAATCCGTTCCGCGCCGCCGCCAGCGCCGCCGCGCATCCGCCCAGTCCGCCCCCGATAATGACGAGGTCCGCTGCGAGCTCTTTGCCGACGGACCGGCTCACTTTCACGGACGGGCTGTCGCTGGCTTGATTCTGCGCCAGCATCTTTCCCGCTCCGCTGACGGCGAGCGGAGAAACGACGGCAAGCGTTTTGAGGAAAGAGCGCCGGGGCATTGGCTGATTCGGTTTCATGACTTCGATTAACCGAGTCTTACCCGAAGCCGCAAGTGGCGCAAGCCTCCGGCTTGCGAACGGGCCGGCGCCCCTCTGGGTCGCCGGCTCGAAGTCCGTCGCTGGGAAACACCAAGCTGAAAGCTTGGCGACACTGCCGCAAGCCCGAGGCTTACGCCACAGCCCCACTACGCCAGCCCAATCTTGCAACGCTTCAAGGCCGCGCCCCGATTCGGATAAATCCGGTCAATAGCTGCGAGCATCTCGCCGTCGCTGCGGTGGATTTCCTCCTCCGTCGGTACGCGGCCAAGCTTCTGAGCAAGTTGCTGCAAAAAGGTTTCGATGCCCTTCTTGGTCGCGAAAGACCGTTCCCGCCGCGTAGAACGGCGCGGCACGACGAACTCGCCGAACATATCCGCGTGGTCCTGCATCGCCGCCAGTTTCTCCTTCGTGATGCGGACGTATTTCGCGTCGCACTCCGTCGTCACGAAATGCCGACCCAGCTTGCGCGCGGCAATCGCAGTCGTGCCAGCGCCGCAAAACGGATCAAATACCAACCCTCCGCGATTCGTCGTGAGCCGGATGATTCGCTCCATCAATTTCTCCGGCAACTGACACGGATGCGCGTCGCGGTCGCGCTTGTGCTTGATGCGATGGACGTCGGACCAGATGTCGGACAACTCGACCTTCGCGTCGTCGCCGGCGGCTTTGCGGTTCCGGAGGCATGAAGCGCGGAGGCAGTATTTCGGAGCGTCGGGCGACAGCACGGCATCGCCCGCGGCCCGCTTGCCGGGCGGAGTGTAGTTGAAAACCGGTTTCGCTCCGGGCTTCGTGTAGTAAAGCAGCGCGTAGTGCGCCGGCATGAACTTGCCGCGCGGATCGCCCAGCGCGTCCCAAACGACCCAGTGCCGGAACTCCAAGCGCGCATTCAAAAATGCGGCGTGGGGGATCGCCCATTTCGGCAGGTTCAACACAAACAAACTGCCGCCGGGCTTGAGCGTCCGCGCCATGCCGTCCAGCCATTGATTGCACCAGTCCTGATAGTGCTGGGCGGCGCGCGCATCATCGTATTTATCGTAATTCTTCGCGAGATTGTACGGGGGATCAGCGAACGCGAGATCAAACACCCCTTCCGGATGCGCCGCGGCGACCCCGTCGAGAAACGAAACGCAATCGCCCAAATGCACCTCATCGTGCAGTTGCAGTTCCCGCTTCCGCGTGTCCGGAGGACAAGCTGGAGCTTGAACTCCAGCGGGCCGCAACAGTGCTCGGCGCTCCAATTTCCTCGGCGGAAGCTGAATGATGTGCAATCCGGTGACGCCTTCTCCAGCCATCAGCGCGCGAATTCGTTCGAGCACGCAGTCCGGCGCGGCGGAATCGTGCAGCCGCGTTTTCGGAAGATCACGCCAGACGTCCGAGGGGGCGGCGCCTTTCGGATTCATCAGGTGTTTCTTGCCACCCCAGTCCTTCACGTTTTTACTGCACGCCGCGCAAAACCGATGCGGAACCTTCACTTCCGTCGCGTTGAGCGGCAGCGGAACGGGGGTTTTTCGCCGCGGATCTTTTTTATGGAACAGCACCAGCCCACGATGAACCGGCTTCAGAAATCCAGACCGGGGCGCATCATCAATGTCCAGTGCGATCCAGTATTTGAAAATCATCCGCCACGTCTCGGGTTCGGCGCGCGCCAAGTGCTCCGCCCAGGAAGGCAATTCGCGCGGCAAGCCGTAAATGAACAGCAACCCGCCCGACTGGAGCACGCGCACACAGTCCTCCAACAACGCCTCGGCCTCCGCATCCAGTTCCGCGCCCGCGCTCAGAACGACGACCGCGCGGCTCTCCGGCGGCAACGAACGGAGAGCTTGCCCGCTGGTCGTTGCGATTTGTTCCCAAAATGATTTCGGCACGCGCTTGTTTTAGCGGAATGCCGCTTTGCGGAAAACTGAAAACGCTACGGACTCTGCATTCCATGACACTGCGGCACCCTTTCCAAAGTGCGCCGTTGGGGCCGACTGCAGGCGGTTGGAGCGATTTGTCTGAAAGTCCTGCGCCGCCTCGCGGCGAACCGCTGCGGGCGCAGCTAACCCCTTGGCGGTCGTCATCTTGGCTGCCGTAGCCGCAGCTTCCAGCCCGACGGAAAAGACGACGAGGTCCAAGTGGGCAGGAAAAAAGCGAGCGTTCCCGCCATAGCGACCCTTAATCCCGAGGTAAGTTGCCGCCTTCCACGGCCGGGAGGCCCACCGCTGCTTTCAAGCAGGCTCGGACAAAACCTCGCCGGATCGGATGAATTCATTTAGCGTCGCGCCGTGAAACTCATTTCTTGGAACGTCAACGGCCTGCGTGCCGTGCTGCGAAAGAACTTTCTCGAATTCCTCGACGCCGAAAAACCGGACGTGCTCTGCCTGCAAGAAACCAAATGCACCCCCGAGGACGTCGAGCAACTCTGGCCCGCCCGATACGCGACCTACTGGAATTGTGCGGCGAAGAAGGGCTATTCCGGTACCGCCATTTTCACCAAAGCGCGACCGCTGAAAGTAACCCCGCACCTCGGGGTGGTCGAACACGACCAGGAGGGTCGCGTGCTCACGGCCGAGTTTGACGAGTTTTTTCTCGTCAATGTCTATGTGCCGAACTCGCAGCGTGAACTCACACGGTTGGTTTATCGCCAGCAATGGGATCGGGATTTCCTGCGCTTCCTCAAGAAACTGGAGAAGAAAAAGCCGGTGGTGTTTTGCGGCGACCTGAACGTAGCGCATCAGGAAATTGACCTGGCGAATCCCAAAGCCAACGTCCACAACCACGGCTTTACCCCCGAAGAACGCGCGGGCTTCACGGCGTTCGTGGACGCGGGATTCCTCGACACGTTCCGTGAGTTTGAAAAGGGCAGCGGGCATTACACATGGTGGAGTCCGATGAGCGGGGCGCGGGCGCGAAACGTCGGATGGCGACTGGACTATTTTCTCCTCAGCGCCGCGATGCGCCCCCGGCTCCAACGGGCTTTCATCCGGCAGGAGATCATGGGCAGTGACCATTGCCCGGTGGGGATTGAGCTGAAGTAACCCGTGGCGCGAACCGCAGCAGGGGATGTTCTGACCCACTCTTTCCAGAACGCCTGCACACAGTCCACGCGAAGACCTCGCGGACTGCGGGAGGTTTAACGCAGCGCGGTCTCTGCGCCTCTGCGTTACTTCCCACTCCTCCATGAATTCCACCGGCAGTGGGCCGGGGAAGTGCTGGCCCAAGTCCGCGCGCTTGTCTGGTCCCGGCGCCACAACTATGCTCCGGTCATGAACAACCATTCGCCCGCGTTCACGAAAGAAGATCCGTGGCGCATTTTTCGCATCATGGCTGAATTCGTGGACTCGTTTGAGACGCTCTCGCGGATCAGTCCGGCGGTGACGATTTTCGGTTCCGCCCGCTTGCCGCGCCAGGATCCGCGCTACAAAACCGGCGTAACCCTCGGACGCGAACTGGCCAAGAGCGGGCTCGCGGTCATCACTGGCGGCGGCCCGGGCGTGATGGAGGCCGCCAATAAAGGCGCGGCACAGGCCGGCGGAAAGTCCATCGGGTTGAACATCGAACTGCCGCACGAACAGGCTGGCAATCGCTACGCGAACGTGCCCATCCACTTCCATTACTTTTTTGCGCGCAAAGTCTGTTTCGCCAAATACAGCGTGGCGTTTATTTTCATGCCCGGCGGTTTCGGCACGCTCGACGAACTGGCGGAAATCATCACGCTGGTGCAAACCGAACGCATCCCGCGGTTTCCGCTGATCCTGTTCGGCAAGAAATTCTGGAGCGGTTTGTTGGATTGGATGCAGACGCAGATGCGCGGCAAAAACAAATTCATCGGCCCGGACGATTTGAAGTTGTTCACGATCACCGACGACCCGCAGGAAGCGGTGCGCGTGATTCTCGATTACCTCCAGCGCGTCGGCCCGCCGGAGAAAGTGCCCCTGGCGTTTTCGTAACATGCGGCCACTGATTCAAGAAACCGCGACCGCCCACACACCCGAAGCGCTCGTCGAGCAACTCGCCGGCACGCCGGGGGTGGTGTTGCTGCGCAGCGCGGGGTTTGCTTCGGCCCAAGCGCGGTATTCGTTCGTAGCGGTGAAACCGTTCCTCACGTTTCGGTCGTTTGGCGCGCGGTGCGAAGTCACAGATCACGCATCACACGTCCCGCACCAGGTCCAGTTCGGCAATCCTTGGCACGCGCTCGATGCCCTCATGTCGCGCTACGAATTGCTCGATGAGATTGACCTGCCGTTCCCGCTCGGCGGCTGCTTCGGCTATTGGGGTTATGAGCTCAAGAATTTCGTCGAGCCGAAACTGCCTCGCCGCGCGGTGAATGATCTGGAGTTGCCGGATTGCCACGTGGGCTTTTACGACAACCTGGTGGTGTTCGACCATCGCCTCGGCAAGACGTGCGTAGTGGCGACGGGCTTGGGCGCAGACGGCTCCCGGAACGAGAAACGAGCGCGCGAGCAGGCGAGTTTCTGGCGAGATTTACTCACAAGAAGCGGCCCGCCGGGAACGGGAACTTTTCAGCGTTCAGCGGCCAGTATTCAGTCGGCGGAGTCCGGGATTATGCATCCCGCCCTGTCACGCCCGAGCACCGCCGAGGTGGAATCACGCATCACAGCCAACTTCACCCGCGCCGAGTTCATCGCCCGCGTCGAACACGCCCAGCGCTACATCCGGGCCGGAGATATTTACCAGGTGAATCTCTCGCAACGGCTGGCAACGCCGTGCGACTTCTCTGGCTGGGAATTATTCGAGCGCTTGCTGGCAGTCTCGCCCGCGCCGTTCGCGGCGTATTTTGATTGCGGGGATTTTCAAATCGCCTCCTCGTCGCCGGAACAATTTCTCCGACTAAGCGGATCGCACATTACGACCCGGCCCATCAAAGGCACGCGCCCACGTTCGCCGGACGCGACGCGGGACGCGCAACTTGCTTACGAACTGCAAACCAGCCCGAAGGAACTCGCCGAACTGGTGATGATCACCGACTTGCTGCGCAACGATCTCGGCAAAGTCTGCGAATTCGGTTCGGTGCAAGTGCCGGAGCTGGCGAAGCTCGAACGCTTCGCGCAGGTGCAACATCTCGTCTCCACAGTGGAAGGCCAGTTGCGAAGTGACGTGACGCATTTCGCGGCGCTGGCGTCGTGCTTTCCGGGCGGCAGCATCACCGGCGCGCCAAAGTTTCGGGCGATGGAGATCATTGACGAGTTGGAGCTGGCCGCGCGCGGACCTTACACGGGCTGTCACGGCTATCTCGGTTTCAATCGCGAAAGCCACTTGAGCATTTCCATCCGGACAGCGATTCGCCAAGCGGGAGCCGCGTATTTCCATGTCGGGGCAGGTATCGTAGCGGACTCCGTAGGGGCGGCGGAATATGACGAAACCCTCGCCAAGGCCGGCGGCTTCTTCGCCGCACTCCAATTAGAGCAGCGACCCGAATACGCGGGGCCCAAGGTTTGAGACCCGTTACCTTTCTGCGGTTCGATTGGCCGGGAAGTTTGTCAACTCCGATTCAAGGAGACTCCGCGGCTTGATCGCCCAGACAATGACTTTCACTAGCCCTACTTGGCGGATTCGACCATGATTTCGCCTCTTTTCGGGGGTGCGGCGCATGAGTTTACCAATGAAAGGGCATCGTTGTTCCTCAAAAGTGCGTGTAGTGAAGACCGCCCCTCTTCCCACCCGGCGCGGCGCGTGTATTCTCTTCGGTCATTATGTTTCTGCGTTCTCAGATTCGCAAAAAAGCTGGCAAGGAGCACCCCTACTGGAGTGTCGTCGAAACCAAGCGTCTCCCCGCCGGGCGCGTGGCCCAACGGCAAGGGCTCTACTTGGGCGAGGTCAATGATTCCCAGCGCGCCGCCGGGCGCAACGGTAGTCATAATGGCTTTCAGTTGAGTTGATATTTGCGGACCAGCTTCAAGTGCGCCTTGCGGAACACCTGCGGCCACGTCAACGCCTCCTTGGCGTGCTCCTTGAGTTCCGCCGCCAGCTTCAATTGCTTGTGCAGCGCGCGGAAATGCCCGTGCTGCGCCACCACCTGCTCGCAAAGCCCCACCAGTTCCGTCGCCGCCCCCGTGCCCGCCGTCGGCGCGTGCGTCGCCACCAGATGCGCGATCAAGTCCCGCCAATTCTTCGGCTCCAACTCCAGCTTCAGCCCCACCCGCGAAAACCGCTGCGCGTCATCCTCGATCTTCTTGAGCAACTCCGGCGTGCCCACCAGCCCCAGCGGACACTGCGTCTCATCCGCGAAATCAAACAACCATTGCAACGCCGGCCGCGTCAGCTTATGCGCATCGTCCACGAGCAAGAGCCGGTCGCTGCCCGTGAATTTATTCGCCAGAAACACCGCTCGCTTCGTGTGCCCGTCATAACCGCTGGAGCCCGCCGCGGCGAACACCGCGCCCTCCACCGCCCCCTTATCGCACGCCCACGACTTCACCGTGTAAAGCACCGCCGTGGGATTCTCCTCACAGTATTTTTCCAGCGCCCGAGTCTTGCCAAACCCGGCCTCGGCCACGATCACGCCCACATCATTCGTGCGCCGGATCAATTCCAGCGCCCGGCCCACCCGCTTGGTGGACTCGCACTCGCACGTCATCACCCCGCTGGCCCGCCGCCGCGCATCGTTGCGCAAGAAATCCTCCGCCCGTTTCTCCCACTTGCTGATCTCCGCGGGATAGAGGTTTCCTTCCACCGCCAGCCATTGGCTGATGATGGTGGAAGAGCAGCCCAGTTTAGCCGCCAGTTTCGTGTTGGACAGACCGCCGTCGCGCAGCGCAATCAAGCGCTGCCGCACCGTGTCATCGCAAACGTAGGTAGTTGGTTTCAAGTCCTCCGACATGTTTCCTTTTTTGGTTGGGGTTTGATTCAGCCGAAACTCAGAAACTCAGAAAATTCGCACGGCGATGGCCGTCGGATTCGCGCGCGTGAATTTCACCCGCGCGGCAACCCGACTCCCGGCTTCCACCACCGTGCAATAGTTGACCGCGCCATAGGTGTATTCCACGACCCACAGCTTCAGGCCCTTTTCTGAGTTTTTGAGTTTCGGCTTCATCGTTGTTTTGTTCCTCGCGGACCGCCTCATTCAAAGCTGTCCATCAAAATCCGATCCGTCTCCGCCTCGTCCTGCGCCGTGCCCGCGTGGTGCGCGAGGATCACGGCGTTATTGTGTTCCGCGTCCGCCACCCGCTGCTCCGTCAGCCGGTCGCCCAGCTTCACCAGCGGAGTCAGCAACCGATGCTTGCTGCGTTGCGCCTCCGCCATACGCTCCTTCACCGCCGCATCATCCGCCCGCGAGACCGTCGCGCACTTGAGCACATCCACCCACGCCCCGCGCCGGTTCGCCCGCGCGTCGTAAATGAATAGGAGGTCCGGCACCAGCGGATTGCACACGACCTCGAACGCATCCCCCGGCTCTTGCTTCACGGCATCAAAAATCAGTGGTGATGGAGAAATATCCTTGTCTTGGAATACGATACGGTGCGACTTATCCACGACCTCCACCTTGTCCCGCTTGGCTGGGTAAAGCAGCATCGCCAGTTCCGGACGCCGCCAGCGCTTGAGGTTCTCCCGCTGCTGACAATGCGTGACCGTGTAGTGGAGACTTCGGGGGCTTCACCTACGAAATCCCCAGCAAATCCCACTCGCCTCTTCCCCAATCCGCCAAGTAGAGCTAGCCCCGGGGTCGGATAGTGGATTCGCCATTCACTCGCAATTCGCGCGCCGGGGAAGACCCGACCTCCAGTCGCCCGCAGGTACGCAGCGGCGATTCTAGTGAGCGGCCGCTTGTGGGAGAGGGGGTTGGACGATTTTGCGGGACACCCGCCCGAATCTTTTTTAGCCTCGCCCCATGGCTCGCAGCAAACGCAAATCGCTTTCGCCCACCGAACAACTCG
>CAIKLQ010000990.1 GCA_903828255.1 uncultured Verrucomicrobiota bacterium | reverse complement strand
GCATCATCGCCCAAGCGGTCAACACGGTGACGACCGGGGGCGCACTCTATTTTGCGTCCGCGGGTAATTCCGGGAACCTGAACCACGGGACTTCGGGGACGTGGGAGGGTGATTTTCTGGACGGGGGTGCGGCGGGTTCTCCCCTCACCGGCAAAGGCGGCATTCTCCACAGCTTCGGAGGTGGGAACTACAACACCGTGGTGGCGGTGGACAGCACCTATCCGCGCTTGGATTTGTTCTGGTCGGACCGGCTTGGCGACTCGACCAACGATTATGACCTGTATGTTCTGAATTCGACCGGCACCAGCGTGCTCCGCAGTTCGACCACGACGCAAAACGGCTCGCAAGAACCGTATGAATCCGTGGGGGCGCTGAACGTGGGGGAACGGGTGGTCATCGTGAAGGCCAGTGGCACGAACCGTTTCCTGCATCTGGAAACCGGCCGCGGCCGGTTGACCTTTAACACGTCGGGAAACGCCCACGGCCACGAATGTGCCACCAATGCCTACTGCGTGGCGGCCACCAGCGCGTTGACGGCGTACCCGGGGGCGTTCACGGGCGGAGTGGCGAACCCGGCGGAGTCTTTCACTTCCGACGGACCGCGCCGCGTCTTCTATCAAGCCGATGGCAGCGCCATCACGCCGGGAAATTACAGTTCCACCGGCGGCGCGGTACGCCAGAAGCCGGATATCACCGCCGCTGACGGCGTGAAAACTAGCGTGCCCGGTTTCAATCCATTCTACGGCACCTCCGCCGCCTCCCCGCACGCCGCCGCCATCGCCGCGCTGCTCAAGTCCAAGAACAACACTCTGACCCCCGCCCAAATCCGCACCGCGCTCACCAACACCGCGCTCGACATCGAATCCCTCGGTTATGATCGCACTGCCGGCGCTGGCATCATCATGGCGCAAGCGGCTCTGCAATTCGTCTCCGCCCTGCCAGCCTTGGCGGTGGTCAGTACCGCCCTGACGGCGGAAGGGTGTGCGCCGACCAATGGCGTGATGGATCCGGGTGAAGTTGTCACCGTCAATTTTGCCCTGACCAATGGGGGGGGCAGCACCGCCAATCTGGTGGCCACTTTGCTGGAAACCAACGGCGTGACGGCTCCCAGCGCCCCGCAAGCCTACGGCGACCTCGGCGCGGCCGGCGGGGTAGTCGTCCGCCCGTTCACCTTCACCGCCAACGGCGCCTGCGGCGGCATCTGCACCGCCGTGTTGCAACTTCAGGACGGCAGCACGATTCTGGGCACGGTCAGCAACTCGTTCCGGCTGGGGGCCTTGGCTTCGGCGAGCTACAGCAGTGGGGGCGTTGCGCTGGCAATTCCGGACAACAACCCGAATGCAGTATTCGTGCCGATATCCGTTCCGGATGGCGGCACGGTCGCCGATGTCAACGTTCGCGTCCGGCTGAACCACACTTACGACTCGGATCTGGTGCTCTCGCTCCTCCATCCGGATGGGACCGCAATCACACTGGCCAGCAAGCGGGGCGCGGCGGGCGACAACTACGGCAGCGGGGCCACCAATTGTTCCGGCACGTTCACCGTCTTTGACGACGCTGCCAGCACGCCAATTACCAGCGGCACCGCCCCGTTCGCGGGCAGCTATAAACCCACTCAGGGGCTGACCAATCTCAATGGCAAGCCGTTGTTCGGCACTTGGATGCTGAAAGTCACCGACGCCGGCGGCGGCGATACGGGAACGGTTTACTGCGTCCAGCTCGACATTGCGCGCCAGCAGTACCTTTGCTGCAGTCCCAACCTGGGGCCGGACTTGACCGGCGTGGAAAACGCGGCGCTGAATTACGCAGAGGACCAATCGGCCACGCCCATCAGCGGCACGCTCGCGCTGACGGATGACGGCAACCTGACCAACGCCACGGTCCGCATCACGGCCGGGTTCGTCGGCGGCGAAGATGTGCTGGCCTTGAACCCCAACCCGCAGAACGGCATTTCCGCCCTCTACAGTTCCAATGTCCTGACGCTGAGCGGAGCGGCTACGGCGGCGAACTACCAGGACGCCTTGCGCAGCGTGACCTACGCAAACACCAGCGAGAATCCATCCCCCGCCACGCGCACCGTCACGTTCGCGGTGCGCGATGACGCTGGTCAGCCCAGCGGCGATCAGTCGCGAGACATTAGCGTGGCAGCCGTGAACGACCCGCCCACCTTCGTCCCTGGCCCGGATCAAAACCTCTTGGCGTGCGCCGGCGCGCTGGCGGTTGTCGGATGGGCTACCGGTATCAACTCCGGTCCGCCGGAAGAGTCTTCGCAG
Organism: uncultured Verrucomicrobiota bacterium; assembly: GCA_903828255.1. Lineage (GTDB taxonomy): Bacteria > Verrucomicrobiota > Verrucomicrobiia > Limisphaerales > JADLHS01 > CAIKLQ01. The sequence goes on along the minus strand of CAIKLQ010000990.1, from coordinate 21,086 downwards.
GCGGTGGATTTCATCGTGACCAACAACAACCGCGGTTTGTTCGCGGTTGAACCGGCGGTGAGTCCGACGGGCACGTTGACCTTTACGCCGGCGGCCAATTCCAACGGCGTGGCCCTGGTGAGCGTGAAGCTTCACGACAACGGTGGCACGGATAACGGCGGGCTGGACACCAGCGCGGAACAAATCTTCGCCATCACGATCCTCGCCCCCGAGCCGCCGACGATCACCTGTCCGACGAACGTCGTGGTTTCCACCGACGCGGGTCAATGTCTGGCGACGAACGTAAGCCTGAGTTTGCCCCTGGCAACGAATCATAACTGCGGGGAACTGACCGTCACCAACGATGCGCCGCCGCAATTCCCCCCCGGCCCCACAATCGTGACGTGGACGGCTGTTGACGCCAGCGGCAACTTCACGACCTGTCAGCAGACCGTCACGGTAATAGACAACGAAGCTCCAACACTCACTTGTCCGGCCGACATCGTGACCACCAACAGTCTGGGCCAGTGCAGTGTCGCCGTCAGCTTGGGCCTGCCGCTGGCGACCAACGAGAACTGCGGCGTTCTAGTCGTGACCAACAACTCCCCGGAGGCTTTTCCGGTCGGCACGAACTGGGTGACGTGGACGGCGGTGGACACCACGGGGAACACCACGACCTGCCTGCAAACTGTGATCGTGTGGGACATCGCGCCCCTCGTGCTGACCGGTGCGACGAACAAAACCGTCGAGTTTGGGGCGTCATGGGATTTCGACGAACCCAGCGCTGTTGACGGTCACTGTGGCTCGAACCTCCCGCCGACGATTCAGAGCACCGTCACCAACGATATACCCTGCCAGACCACCATCACCCGCACCTGGCAGTTCACAGATTGTTGCACCAACAGCGTCACATGCAGCCAGACCGTGACCATCGCCGACACCGTTCCGCCGGTGTTGACCTGCGTGAGTAACAAGACCGTCGAATGTGGCGCGGCTTGGAGCTTCGACGAACCGGTCTCTCTGGACGGGTGCAGCGGTACGAACTTGACGCTCGCCATTTTGAACACTCTCACCAACGGCGACGCCTGCCAGACGATCCTCACGCGCACCTGGCAGGTCACCGATCCTTGCACCAACAGCGCCGTGTGCAGCCAGACCGTGACCATCGCCGACACCATTCCGCCGGTGCTAACCTGCGTGAGCAACAAGACGGTCGAATGTGGCGCGGCTTGGAGCTTCGACGAACCGGCTGCTCTGGACGGGTGCAGCGGCACGAACTTGACGCTCGCTATTCTGAACACCCTTACCAACGGCGACGCCTGCCAGGCGATCCTCACGCGCACCTGGCAGGCCACCGATCCTTGCACCAACAGCGCCATTTGCAGTCAGACTGTGACTCTGAGGGATACCACGCCACCGGTACTCGCGGTTAATCTTGCCGGCGGTCTGGTGACGTTGACGTGGGTTACGGTGCCGGACCGAACAGACTGGTTGGAATACAAGGACCAACTGGACGCCACGAATTGGATCGTCCTCACGAACGTCGTCGGATCGGGAAGCCCGCAGAGCATCGCCGATGGCCCGATCAGCGCCAATGCCCGGCGATTCTATCGAGTCCGCGCCCAATAGCTGGATAATCGCGTGGCTGGCGAAGCCGCCCGGCGGGGACCGGCGGGATTCCGGTCTCAATTCTCTGAGGCTTGCTGCCGGGACGGCGTCGGCCTTCCTATTCGTAAAGCAGAAACTTCGCGCGCCGCTGTGTGAAAGCCTCCAACTCAGCCTGCCAGCTTGCGCGGATTTCCGCGAGTGGTTTGCCGGCTTTCAACGCCTCCAGTGTTGCCGGGTGCAACAGCAGATGCTTGATCTTGTCCACCGGGAAATCCTTGGGATAAAGCTGGCCAAGCGTGAGGGCAATTTGCAGGCCCACGTCCACCACGTTGCAATGGTCGCGGTCCGTGAGCATCAGATAGACACCGCCGCAGGGTTTGTCCTTGTGAACGCTCGCTGTCGGGGTGAACCGGATCGGCACAAAGCGAATCCCCGGCAAGCCCGCGCGGTTCAATTCTTCCGCGAACCGCACGTCGTCAAGGTACGGCGCGCCCACCACCTCGAAGGGCGTGTCGGTGCCGCGTCCCACCGAGAGCGCGCTTTCGAGCAGGCCGATGCCGGGATACAAAATTGCCTGCTTCAAGTTCCGCATGTTCGGCGAGGGGTTGCTCCACGGCAGGCCAGTCGCGTCGAACCACTCGCTGCGGCGCCAGTTTTCCACCGGAATTACGGTGAGGTCGGCCTTCAGATTTTTTTCTGCGTTATACATCTGGGCGAGTTCCCCGAGCGTCATCCCGTGGCGCAACGGGACTTTGTAAAAGCCCACAAACGTCGGCGGCTCCGCTAGCACTGGGCCATCAATCATCGTCCCCGTGATCGGGTTCACGCGATCGAGAATGAAGATCTGTTTGCCGTTCTCCGCCGCCGCTTCGATCGCCAGCCCCATCGTCGAGGGATAGGTGTAAAACCGGCAGCCGATGTCTTGAATGTCATAAACCAGCGCCTCGAGGTCCTTCAGTTGCTCCGCGGTCGGCTTGCGCGTCTTGCCGTAAAGACTGAAAACCGGCAGCCCGGTTTTCTCGTCCCGACTGTCATCTACCTTCTCATCCAACGCGCCACGGATGCCGTGCTCGGGGCTGAACAGTTTCACCAGCATCACGTCCGGCGCGTTTTTGAGCAGATCAATCGTCGGATGCCGCTCCCGGTCCTGGCCCGTGTGATTTGTGATCAGCCCGATGCGCTTGCCCTTGAGCGGCGCGAAATTCTGTTTCACCAGCACGTCAATGCCATTGAGCGCTTTGCCTCCCTCGCCCCCGCTCGGAGCGGGAGAGCGAGCCGGGGGGAGGCGGGCGACCGGTTTTTCCCGAATGGCCGCCCTATTGGTCTTGGTTTCTTCGCTTCTTGCCGCCAGCGCGCCCGGAACATAGGTAAAATTGAAGTCGTCCACGGCCTCCGCCGTCAGCGTGCCGAGGGTGGCTCGCAACGGAATCACGTTGCCTTTCTCCGTCGGGTGATTCCGGTTCGACAGGAAGATGACAAACGTCTTCGAGAAGGGATCAATCCACAAGGACGTGCCGGTCCAACCGGTGTGACCGTACGATCCAATCGGGAAGATCTTCCCGCGCGGTCCGCTGTAGCCCGAATCAATGTCCCAGCCCAGCCCGCGTCGTGCCGCAACGCTGGCCGGGGTTTGGACACTGGTCATCAGCTTTACCGTTTCGGATTTGAAGATGCGCACGCCGTCCAGTTCCCCGAGACTCAGGAGCATCTGCGCGTAGCGGGCCAGGTTGGCCGCTGTGAAGAACAACCCGGCGTGTCCGGCCACCCCGCCCATGCGCCGCGCCCGCGGATCGTGAACCACGCCGCGCACCGGCACGCCATCCTCGACCTCCGTGGGCGCGATCCGCGCGAGCTTCTCCTGGGGCGGATTGAAGCCCGTGTCTGTCATGCCGAGCGGCTCGTAGATTTCCCGCTTTACGAACTGATCCAGCGTCATGCCGGAAACGCGCCGCACAATTTCCCCGAGCAGAATCATGCCCGTGTCGCTGTAAATCGCCTTCTCGTCGGGGGCCGAACTCAACTTCTCCGCGCAGCTCAAACGAATAGCCTCTTCATAACCGTCCCAATCCGGCTTGAGACCGATGTCCGGTCGCAGCCCGGAAGTGTGCGTCAATAACTGCCGCACAGTGATGGTGTTCTTGCCTTCCGCCGCAAACTCCGGGATGTATTGCGCCACCCGATCCTCCAAGCCGAGCTTGCCGCGCTCGATCAGCAACATCACCGCCGGCGTGCAGGCGATGACTTTCGTCAGCGACGCCGCGTCGAAAATCGTATCCTCGGTCATCGGCTCTTCGGCCGGCACGAGCGCCCGATGGCCAAAGGCTTTGGCGCGGTGGACCCCACCGTGTTGGATCCACAGCACGCCGCCGGGGCACTTTTTCTCCGCGATGGCTTCGGTGATCGCGGTGTCCATTTCGGCCAGTTTGTCGGTGCGCAAATTGCCGCTCGCCAAGACGTTGCTCTGGGCCCGAGCGGTGACTCCGGTCAGCAGCGAGATTAGTGCGATGACCAGCGCCCGGGAGGCGCGGCGGCGCAAGGGGTTAAGCATCTTCATCATTTCCGACGCAGAGTTAATCCAGGGCGCGGCGCAATGCAATACCCATGAACCGGTGCTCCGAACCCCGTCTCGGCAAGTTTCTGAATTCCTCGGAACGCGCCGGGTTGGAGACCGGCGCCTCGGCCGATGGCGGGTTACTGGCCCTGATGCGGGACCCCGAAATCAAGCGCGCTGCCAGCGCCCCATCAGTCCTCAAGGCGTTCCCATCAGCCGATAGTAGCGTTGCCGGTTGGTGATGGCACTTTGATCCGCGTAGTTGGCGCCGTTGGTGGATGGAAGGAGGGTGGCGACGGTTTCCCACTTGCCCGAGGCAAAGTCGCTGGTGGCTTGCAGGTAGTTGGTGGAGTTCGCCGGGAGGTTGTTGATGGTGAAAACAAACGCCCCGTCCGGCGTAAACGAGCTCGCGCAAATAGCGAGCGTGAGCGGGCCCGCGTTGTAATCCGGCGCAAAATCCTGGATCACGATGTTGGTCAGGGGCGAGGCCCGGAGCGCCATACTGTTGGTTTGCTCTTCATTCTCGAATTCCGTCTGGAAGCTCTCGATTTCAGTCGAACTGAACTTGACCCCGTGTCCCGCCAACGTCAGTTGGCCGAAGAGTGTCCCGCGCGCCACAGGGATGTCGCCCGAGCTGGGATCGTGGATGATGCAATCGTTGTTGAAATACATCGGCACCGCGGTGGAATTCTCGTGAATGTAAACGAGCCGGGGCGGAAACGAGGTGAGGTTCGTCTGCTGCACCAGCAACGGCTCGACGTTCACCAACTGAATCGGCGGCAGGAGGCCGCCCGACGGCAAATCCACCACCACATACACGTTGAAGAAGCTCCGGGCTGGGAAATCCTGCTCCGGCGTCCCGCCTTCCACTTCGCCGGCGCACACCGGGCGGGTCGGAGCCATCACGCCGGCCTTGACCGAAAATCCTACATGCGTGGTGAACGAGTCCGTCAGGTGCATGGACTTGAGGAAGGTATGAATGGCGCGAGCGCCGTTGGTCGCTACCGACCAGGTCGGCCGCACCACCAATTGGCTGTCGGTGATATAGGTCCGTCCCGGGAAAGCGCCGGCCAGCAGGCCATTGGTCTCTTCCGACCCGCCGGAGATGAAGGAATCGCTCCGCCCGATCTTCGTCGTCGGATCGTAAAGTGTGGGACTGGTGAACACGCCATTTTTATAGAGTCGGATATGTTTCGTCACCAGCGTGTCCCCGAGCGGGGTTCCCTCCAAGATGAAGTCAAAGGTCTTTCGCCAAACCGAATCCATCACGATCTGGAATTGCCCCAACGAGGGCGTCACGTCATCGCCGACCGGGTAATTCGTAAAAGATTGCGCGGGCAGGTGAGTCGGAGTGACCAGCAGAACGCCGACAATGGCCGACAATAATTTCAACGAGCGTTTCATTTTCAGGTTCATGGCAGTTTGCGTTTTGGTTTACTGGTCCCGTCGCGCGATGAGTTGTTCCGCTCCGCGCCCAAGGGGTTTCTGAGTTTAGCAACGTGGGTGCCATGCCGCTCTTGCCATTTCAAACGCAGCGAAAGAAACCCAACTGCGAAGCCGGGTCAAATCGCGGAACACCCTGATTTTACAGGGCGTGATGGGGGTAATCGCGGAGAGTAGAATTCCTGGCGGTGAACAAACCATCCCGAGCGCTGGTTCGCTGGCGCGGAGTCTGTTCCGCTTGTTGGTCCGCAACCGGAACACGACCGATGCTGAGAAACCGGAGCGCCGCGCCCCGTCGGGGCCAGTTTCGCAATTCTTCGCAATGCCCCGAGGCGGTGCTCGCCGCTCCGATCCCCCGGTTTTGGTTCCGTGGCTCAAGTCGCGAACCCCGGTTTGTAGCAAGGGCGACCAAGTTACCCGTTCTTCAGCCGTCGCGGTCGGGGTCGTTGTCCAAGCCCGCGAGAAGTTCGGCAGAGAGCTGGCCGCGCTGGACGAGATCGCGAACGTCGCGCCGGATGCTTTTGCGGTCCACGCCGAATTCGGCGGCCAGATGCGTGAAGTTGGGGCGTTGGTTGGTTGAGCGCAGGCGTTTGAGCAATTCGTGCTGGCGGGCCAGGCGCTCCGTGAAGAGGCGCTCGCGGTCACCGGTTTCGACGAGTTCCGCGCGTTCGAGGGAGCGCAAGGAGCGCACCGTTTCGCCCAGGCCACATTCATCGAGAGCGGTCTTCACAGTTCGTTCGAGGTCGTTCAGGGAAACCGGTTTTTCCAGCAAGTAATGTGCGGAATTGCGTCCTTGCAGCGCGGCCAGTTTGCCGCCGATGTCCAAGGTCCCGGAGATGATAATGACCGGCACATGGGCGGCGGCTTCCTTGAGGCGCGGCAGAAAAGTGGTGCCGATTTCGCCCCGTGCGAGGACGTTGTCGAGCAGGATGAGATCGGGCACGCGCTCCGCCAACGCCGCGAGCGCAGCGGTGCCAGTGCTGACGCAGGTGAGCCGATAGCGGCTTAACGCCTGCGCGTAGAGGCGCACCTGCTGGGGATCGTCTTCGACGATGAGGATGGATGCTTCAAAGTGGGTGCTCATGGTTTGCTGCTGGGCTCAGGGTGGACAATTGGCAGATAAAGGTGAAGGGTCGCGCCCTGGCCAGGTAAGGACTCGACGGCCAGGCCGAAGCCGTCTTGGGCGGCGATGGTGTGAACCAGCGAAAGCCCCAAGCCGGCTCCGGTGCCGGCCCCGACTGTTTTTGTGGTGAAAAACGGCTCCCAAATGTGCGGCAGAATCTCCGGCGGAATGCCGGGCCCAGAATCGCTCACGCTCAACTGCACGCAAGGCGGTGCGGGTCGCGGCGCAAGCACGCAATCGGGCGCGTGTTCGACGAGTTGCGCGCTGATCCGCAACTTCCCCTGTCCGGTCATTGCCTCCGAGGCGTTCACGAGGAAGTTGAGGAGGATTTGTTCCACCCGGCTGCGCGCGACTTGCACGTCTGGCGTTGCGGGATCAAGTTCCAACGTCAGGGCCACGCCGCTGAGGAATTGGCGTCCGAGCAGCGCCACGGTGTCCGTGACGAGCGTGCTGATGGCGTGCCGGGTCACGCGATCCGCCGTGTCGCGACTGTAGCCGAGCATGGAGCGGACGATTTCCTTGCCCTGCGCGGCCGCCTGCTCGATGGCGGCCAGATTCTCCTTCGCCTCGCCGGTGGGCTGAAGCTCGCGGTCCACGAGCTGGCCGGACAGGCGGATGACGGAGAGCAGGTTGTTAAATTCGTGCGCAACTCCGGCGGCCAGCGTGCCGAGGGCCTTCATTTTTTCGTGGTGCAGCAGTTCGGTCTGGGCCCGTTGCAACTGGCGCTGGCGTTCGAGCACGAGCGCGTCCAGTTCCGCGTGACTTTTCACCAGCCGCCGTTGATAGCGCAACGTCCACAAGCCACAAAGCAAAGCCAGCACCGTCCCGCCCGCCGGCAGCAATCCCGCGGAGGCGAAATCGGCCCCGGCAGTTGCGCGTCGGCCCGACGGGGCCGCGGCGCCATCAGCGGGCGTAAAATCGGGGTGGGTTTTCATCCCGAGCTCCGCGAGGTGATCGCGCAACACGCGCAAATTCCACACGGGCACTTCGCGCCGAGCCGTGCCCGCGACCAAGTAATTTCCAGTGGGATCGAAGCGCAGATGGGTTAACGCCACGCGGCTGGGAGCGTGCAACCGCGCGACGGGCCGGCCGGATTCCACGTTCACCAACGTGATCATGCCGGGCTCCGTCGCGACGGCGAACATGCGGCCATCGGGACTGAACGCACTGGTGACTCGGGTGAGTGCGCCGCCCAACTCCGGCAAAACCAGCCCGTGATGCCGCTGCCAAGTGCGCGAGTCCCAGAAGCCGCAGCCTTCCGAATTTCGCGCGAAAAGCCAGCGACCATCGGGACTAAACTCCGGCCGCCAGCGCGCCCCCGCCAGGCGCGCGTTGGCCACTTCCCACGGCGCGGCGCCGATAGTCTTCAACGGTTTCCGGGCGCCGAGGTCCCAGATAACCATGTCGCGCCCGCCGGACGACAGCGTGGCGGCGAAGTTCGTGCCCGGGGCGAGCGCGAGCACCTGCGCGTTCGTCAACCACGGCAATGCCACGGGCGTTGCGCCGATTTCGAGGTTGCGGAAAAATGCTTTGCCATTGCGCGTGAGGGTCAATCGGCTTGGGTTTCCGCTGGCGAACGTGACCCCGAGCCGTTCGTCCGCGAAGCGATCCGGAAACACCTCCGTGGGAGCGCCCGGTTCCAATTCGCCAAACCGCCGGCCGCGCGGCGGATCGTCGAGAATGGGCGCGCGGAAAAATCCTTCCAAACCGCAGCCGACCAAGCCTTGGCCGCCGGCTTCGAATTGCACCGCGGCCGCTGCGGGAAACCGGCGCAGGAACGAAGTCGTGAGATTTCCCGGCGTTCCCGCCGCCCGGTCCCACAACACAATGGCATCCCGCGAAGCGGCCACCACCATCTGGCCTCCGGCGCTGATGTCCACCCAATGCGTGCCAATCGTCAATCCCATCGGCGTGGCCAGCGTGTCGTAAGCCACGCTCTCCCGCCACTCGCAAAGTTCCACGCGGCCGTCGTTGCGGTCGAACGCCACTTGCCCACCAGCGCGGTTCGCCGCCGTGGCAATGCCGTGCGCCGCCAGCGAATAATCCTCGGAGGAGCTGTTCCAAAAACGCGTCTGGCCGTCCTGCCCGCCCACGACCAACCAGCGTCCGCGCTGAATGAAAAACAAACTGACCACGCCGCTCACCCGGCCAAACTCGCGCCGCGCCCGGTTGCCTGCCAACTCGCAAGCGTTGACGGAATTGTCCGCGCAAGCCACCGCCATCCGGCGGCCGCTCGGATGCCAGGCGATCCGTTGCGCCGGCGAGAAAAGCTGCAGCCGGTTTTCAATGTCTTTGGAAGCGAGGTTGTAGATTTGCACCTCCCCAATCGAACCGACGGCCAAGCTTACGCCTTCGGGATGAAACGCCACCGCGCCACATTCAGTCAATTCGTGGAACTCGGCGGCAGTTACTCCCGAGGGGAGTTCGATCACAATGACCGAATGGGAATCGGCGATCACGGCCAGTTGGTTGCCGGCGGGATGGAACGTCAGGGTGGATTGGCCAGACGTGGCCACGGGCATCGAGCGCGAAACCACCTCCACGCCGCGCTGGAGTTCCCACACGCGCAAACGGCCGGAAGCTTCGCGGGCCGCAAGAAAGCGCCCGTCCGGGCTGAATTCCATTTCGAGAGTTGCCCCGGGATCCACCGCGAATTCCCACCGCGCCGCGCCGCCGGCCACCCGCACCACGCGCAGTTTTCCGGCGCGGTCGCTGTGCGCGTAATACTCGAAGGTGGCGTCAAATGTGATGCGCTCGTCGGTTGGTGCGGCAAACGCGTTCACTGGCCGCAGTTCCGGCAGCGCCAGACAGGCGATGGCTTCATCCCGCAGTTCGTCCGTGACGCGGAGGCGGGCGGCTTCCGCCAGACCGATGCGCGTTTCCGCGATCGCTTCGGCGGATCGGCTCAAGCGCGCCGTCCGCGCCTGTTCGAGCCGCGTGCGCCAGAGCTGATTTTGCGCCTCCGTCTGCGCGACCGAGGCGGCGCGGGCGTGGCGTTGGGCGCGTTGCGTCTGGACCACCGTCATCCCGGCCATCGTCACCACGATGAGCCAGACCGCGACGGTCGCGCGGTTCGCGCGCCGCAGTCCGTGCTGGATCTCCTCCCGCCGCCGAGGCACGAGATCCTCGGGCGGCGCGGCCGCGGATACTGGAATTTCATTCGCCATTTCGTGGAAAGCGTGTTGGCCGGGAAGTTTTTCGCTTCCCGGCCAAGCAAGCAAGCGCGCACGCCGCGCCGCGGTTACTTGATGTAGATGAGGATGTAGGCGGCGTTATTGGCCTCGTTGACTTCAGAGATGGCGTTGTCCTTGTCAATGACCACGCCAACCGCGTTGGTGTGGCCGCTGGTCAGACCGCCCGGCAGCGTCACGGTGTTCGTGAAGGTGTAAACATCGTTGCGGCCGAGCAGCGGCGTTCTGGTGCCCAGCAGCGTGTCGCCGGTGCTGATGATGTTGTTGCCGGAGTGATAATAACCCACGATGGGCGACTGATCGTGACGGCCGTTGTTTTCGTAAGTGAACACAACCTGGATGGTCTGGCCGGAGGAAACCTTGTAAATCGGATCGGCCGCCGAACTGGAAAGCTTCGAGAGTTCAACGCCAGTGGAGTCGAGGATGGCGGTGCGTTTGTGAGCGCTGTAAGCCGAGTCGCCCGAATCATGCCCTTTGTATCGCCAGTGACTCACGCTGACATCCTCGAAAGCCGTCGGGTTGTTGCCGTAAAGAAAGACCGCGCCGTCGCAGGCGTCCTCGCCGGGATAGTATTTCAACTCGCCACCGTTGCAGCCCATGTGCGACCAGTCATCGCCCATGATGTTGTATTCGTCATTCTCGTGATTCAGCCCCAGCGCATGTCCCAGTTCGTGCAACACCACCGGAATGAACGCCCGGTAATCCCCGCCGTAACCGATGGTGTTGGTCGCGGTGTGCGTCGTACTGTAATCCTCGTCCGCATCAAAGCCGATGTCGGTCCAGAGAATTTCGTCGCCCCTGGAGCAGACCAGCGTGGCGGCCGGGGCCCCGCCCAAGAAGGAGGCTTTGTGGGTGAAGAACACTTCGTTCTGCGAGTTGTTTGTGTTGTGCGTGGCGTCGCCGTATTGCGAGTAGAAGTAGAACGGGCTGGGGTTGCGATACCAGCGGTCCAGAGCTTCCTCGAAAGCGGTGGACCACGCGTCCCCTTCCGTGAAGCTGGAATCGAGCATCCGGAGCTTCACGCTATCGTCATACCAGTGGATCTTGGCGCCGCTGGAGTCTTTGTCGTATTCGTAGGCCGAGCCAGTGCGCGGCAGCCACAAGACGGCCGCAAGGAGCAACGCCGGGGCGAAGCGCAGCGTGAGTTGGTAGGTTTTCATAATGTTCATGCGTTGTACGTTTTAGTTGTTAATTCAAGTGGTTGTTGACCGGTTTAGGGCAATACGGGATTACCTCCATTTGCCTGGATGGCGGCTTCCTCAGTGGGATTAGGATCGCCTAGTGGATGGGGTGCGAACACCGGCGGCAGGTTCGCGGGCCGCGCGGCCACGGGGAATTCGAGCGTGAAGGCAAAGGCTGCGCTCAAGCTCGGCGTCAGCACCGGCGATTGCAGATCCGCCGGCGAGTTCCATCTCTGGATTTGCTGTTGGAGGAACGCTTTGAACTGCGCCACTGTCAACGGCGTACCGGGCAGCGACGGCTGCTTGGGATTCTCCCCGTCTGACAGTCCTTTAGCCATTTCGATGACGTTCGTGCCAACGAGGTTCTGCTGTATTTCCGGCAGGGTGACCGGCGTGCCAAAACCGATCTTGCCGTTGGGCAGCGTCACCAGCGGACGACCTTCCTCGGTGAAGACCTGGTCGCCCACGACGCGGAACCGTCCGTCGCGCCAACCCACCAACGGAAGCGGATGGCAGCCATTGCGGCTGATGAAAAGAATGCTGCGTTCACCCACGTCAAACCAGGTCGAGTGCGCGGCTTTCACGATCATCGCCGGATCAAATTCATCCGCGCCGCCCAGAAGCCGGAGCGTGACGTTGGTGTCCGTCGTGCGACCCTTGAGCGTCTGGAGAATGTCCAGCGTCACGAACGTGTGCGGCCAGGAAACCTGGTCCGCCTGGTTCGAGGTCGAGTTGCGGTTCTGCACTCCGCTCACCACCGCGTCCACAATCAAATCGGCCTCTTGCGCCAGCCAGCCGAAGTTGACCTGGCGCAAGGCGTGAGGCGTCAGGCCGCGCCCCTCGGCTACGCGGAAGAAAAGCGCCTGGCCTTCGGGTTGCGCCGCGAACGGATTCGGCACCGTTGGCAAGGTTTCCCACGGGCCGGCCGGGCTGGTGGCTTGCTGCAACACCGCGCCGGGATGATCCCAATTCACCGTCACCGATCCGTTGGTCGCGGCGAGGGCCACGTTCGCCGGCGCTGCCGGCGGTGGCACCGTGATGTTGACTTGGTAATCCTCCACTTCACCGCCGGCGGCAAAGCCGGTGGGCGCCAAACCACCGCCCGCGCTGATGCGGAAGCGGGCAAAGGTCGCCCCCGCCACTGCGGCGGCGGGAATTGGAACCGGCAGCACCGAGACGCCGGCCGGCAACGGTGCGGAGATGAGGATGTGCTCGTTGGCGTCCAGCCAGTCGCCGTCGGCGTTGAAGTCAATCCAGGCGTCCACCCGGCCTCCGAGCGAGGTAGTGATTTGAATCCTCGCCAAGCGACCAATGTCCAGCGGCGTCAGGAACACGATGCCATCTTCGTCGTCCACGCCGGTTATATCGTCACCCAGCGCGTTCCCACTGGCGGCACCGTTCGCCTCCGTGTCGCGCAGCACACCAAAGAACAGACCATTGCGCGAATGCCGCGCTCCGTTTGGCAGCAACGTCGGATACGGCGGTGCCGGCGCGTCACCGAAATCGAGCAATTGGTTCACGATCACCACCAAGTTGCGGGCGTTGTCGGCGAGGTCTGAATCAGAGCTGGAACTGCTGACGCTCGCCACGTTTGTCACGGTCAAGGATTCGACTTCGAGGGCGAAGACATCGAAGAAGCCGTTGACCACGACCGTCGCGCTCGCGCCGGCCTGGAGCGTGCCCAACCCAACGTCCACGCCGGTTGCGGTATTGGTCGCGCTGGGCGGCAGGTTCGTGGCGATAAAGTGGGGCAAGAGCAATGACATGAGCACGCCATTCGCCTGACTCGGGCCAGCATTGGAAACGCCCACGGTGTAAGTGACGGTTTCACCCTGCTGCGCCGGATTGGGCGTAGCCGTCAGCGCATTCACCTGAAAATTGGCCCCACCGACGGCGACGATTTGGACATGGTAATCTTCCACTTCGCCGTCCTTGCAGTAACCGATGGGAGTCAACCCACCCGTACTGCTGAGGCGGAAACGAAACCAAGTGTTCCCCGGCACCGCCGCCGCCGGCACGGCCATCGGATAAAGCCCCGGCCCGGCGCTCACTGGCAAACTGGCGAAGACTTGTTCGCCGGCAACCCACCCTGCCGCGCCGTCATAGTCGAGCCAGGCGTCCACAAAACCAGCCATCGAGGCCGTGATCGCAATGTTCACCACTGTTCCGGGCACCAGCACTGGAATCACCACGCCGTTTTCATCTGCGGCATCTAAGTCCACCGGCTGGCCGTTCGGTTCGGAGTCAATGGTCGGACCGAGAATCAAATTGGAAATTTTATGCCGCGCGCCATTGGGCGTCAGCGTCGGATACGGCGGGGCCGGAGCATCTCCGAAATCGCGGCGCTGGAAAACGGGAACGACGATCAGGAATGCATTATTGTCAGGAGCGAGATCGGCAGCCTGGCTCGTCACGGTCGCGAGGTTGGTTGCGTTCATGGATTCCTGCTCGGCGGCGAAGACGTCGAAGAACCCCCCGACGGAGGCGGTCGCGCTGCCGCCGGGGGGCAGGGATCCGATTTTTACGTCAACCCCGGTAGCCGTGTTGGTCCCGTTGGACGGCAGATTGGTGGCGACAAAGTTGGGAAGGATTAACGACAACAGAACGCCTTCGGCCTGATTCGGGCCGGCATTGGTGACGTGGACGCTGTAAACCACATTGCTGCCTTGCGTCGCCGGATTGGGCGAGGCGGTGAACGAGGTGACCCCCAAGTTCGCCATTGGTGGCGGCGTGACGCTGGCCCACGACAGTCCGACGCGCAATTCATCCGCGAGGGTTACCGTGGGCTGCAAACCTTGCGCCTGTTGCAGGAAAACAAAACTTTGAATCTGGCTCAAATCCGCGCCGAAGGAATTTGTGAGCGTAGCGGGCGGCACATTCGACGCGCCGAACGTGCCCGCCGGCGGGTTGATCCACAACTCCGCCATATCATTCGCACCGCCGCCGGCCACGAATGAATAGCGCCCGACCACAAACACCGGATCCGCACCCGGCAAGAAACCAGCGGGCGCCCAAGACCAAGTGGCGAACATGCCGTCGCTCTTGGCCAAGCCGATTTGGTAGCCCCCGCCGCCAACGCGGGTCAGGACCCGCGTGCCGAGGATGGCTGGCGTGGTGTTGGTCGCCCCGACTCCGGGATTGAAACCCGCGAGCGGCCCGCCCGTCGCGTTGAGGTCGCCAAGGGCGGCCACCTTCAGGACGAAGGAGAACCACAACGCGCCGTTGTTCACGTTCGTGCCGAAATCGGCGCGCGCGCTGGGGCCAGTCGTCCCGTTCACCTGGATGCTATTGCCGGAAGAGGGTGCCAGGCCCGGCACGATGAGATTGCCCGCCACCACGGTCACGTTGGTTCCGGCTGGCCCGGCGGCGTCCCAACGCTGGCCCATTTCATTGGTCAGCCCGTAAAGCGTGTTGCCTGGGGGATGGTTGAACGGGAAATAGCCGATGGGCGCGCTGGAACCGGTTTGCGCGACCGCGAGCGGCACAATGCCGAGCCACCCCAACAAAGCGAGTGCCGGCGCGAAGGACTTGATGCTGCGAATCGTTTTCATAATTTTCCAATCGAATTTGTCCGACGGGTTTTCACCAGCCATTGGCTGAGCGCTCGAACAGTTCGCGGTTAGATTCGCAGTCCTCACCCGCAGCGCCAACGGGCAAGCGAAGCCCGGTGATATTTTCGCGCGCAGCCCCGGTGTGCGCAGAGTTCCCGGCTGGCTACAGTAGATGGCATGAGCACCACTGGCCGCAGCAGGATGAAGCCGCCAAAGTCCAGCCGCTGGATCATGCCCGGCCCGGCCAGCAAGGCTCCCACCGACTCCAACTCCGCCAGCTCGAGATTCTTCCCACACAACGGCATCTCCATCCGCTGATTCAATTCGGCCAGGCGGATCAGGACCAAGCCGCTGTCGCGCAGGCTCAGGATTTCCTGCTTCAGCCGGTGGTAAAGCGCGGGCGACGTTGTCTCCGAGATGCTTTTCCAATCAATGGCCTGCACGATGGCTTTGCGGAGTTGGTCGCAATGTGGTTTGGGGTTCGTCGCCACAGGCCGGGCAAAAGCGATTTCGGCCATCGGCGGAGCGAGTTGAGTGTTTTCGCCGCGGCTGGGCCGGGGTGCGTCCGGGGCAGTTTGCCGCCATTCACTGTCAACGCAGAGTTCACAATCCTATCGGATGCCAGGCGGTTTTGAACTCGATCGTGTCGAGTATCCAATACGGGTCCTCGGCCTGGGTGGTGAACCACTCGGCCGGCGCGAGGGCGTGGCGGGCGTAGCGTTTCAGGTTGATGGCGCTGCCCGCCTGCAACGTCGCGCACAATACCGCGTCGCCCACGCCGTCCACCACGGCGTTGACGTCCAGGTGGCCGGCGATGTGGGGGGCGAGTTCGGCGCGTTTGCCGGTGAGCACGTTCACCACGCCGCCCGGCAGATCGCTGGTGGCGAGGATTTCGCTGAAGGTCACGGCGGGCAGCGGATATTTTTCCGAAGCCACCACGATGGCGGTGTTGCCGCTGAGAATCGCGGGGGCCGCCAGCGACACCAGGGCCAGAAGGGACGGTTCATCCGGCGCCAGAACTACTACGACGCCCTGCGGCTCGGGCGTGGTGAAGTTGAAATGCGACGAGGCGACCGGGTTCACGCTGCCGAAAACCTGCTGATACTTGTCCGTCCAGCCCGCGAAATGGACGAGGCGATCAATGGCGAGCTTCACCTCGCGTTTCGCCGCGGCGGTATTTAGTGGGGTAGGCATCCTGCCTGCCCGCACAGGCGGGACGCCTGTGCCACTACCGCCTGTCGAGCGCGCGATTTCCGTCACCAGTTCGCTGGCGCGGTTTTGCAACATTTCGGCGGTGCGATAGAGAATCTGTCCGCGGTTGTAGGCCGTGGCCAGGCTCCAGCCGTCCACCGCCGCGCGGGCAGCCACGACGGCGTCGCGGAAATCCTTGCGCGAGGCGTGGCTGTAATTGTCAAGGTGCGCGCCGGCGGCGGAGCGGGCGGGCAAATAGCGGCCGCTTTCGCTGCGCGGAAACTTGCCGCCGATGTAGAGCTTGTAGGTTTTCTTGACGTCGAGGCGCGTGGCAGTCATGGCGGCAACAGCTTTGCGGAAAATCCGCCGATGACAACCGAAAATCACCGGTTTGGGATCTCGACTGCGAGTCTTGGCGCCAATGGCTCACCAGAACCTTCGGAACCCGCGCCCGCTTTGGAGTGCGGTGGCTCGTCACCGCTTTCGGCAGGCGACTTGTCGTCGTCAAATTAACTGGCGTGCCCGTTGGCGGTTAGACGGTTGGTTCGGGTGGTGCCCCGGGCCGCTCCGCGCGGCGCTGCTTGGCCGACGAGTCGGCCAAGAGGAAAAGCCGTGACAAGTCACCGCACTCCAAAGCCGGCGCAGGCACAAGACCAAATCGGCGGGGCACGTTTCCCTCGTCACCGCCGGACGCCCAAGCCATACTCGGCGGACATGAATAAACCTGAACCTGCCGAACAAATCTGCGCGAAATTTGCCGCGAGCCTTACAACTGGAACCTTCGCCCGACTGGTTCTGTCCGCGCCGGTGGCCAAGGGCGACGCGCCCGAAAAAATTCTCGGCCGCTTCATCATGTTGAAGGGCGTGCCCCATCTCTCGCTCACGTTGCGCTACGCGGCGCGCGACGTGATCCAGAACCTTCCTGTAGCGAGCGGGCCGGCGTGGTTGCGCGAAAAGCTTGGGCAGCACTTCCGCAGCGCGCTGCTTTGCACCACGGCACGCGACTGGCAGTTCATCTCCAACGAAGCCGGCGAGGCGCGGCTCATTGATCATCAGCCGTCCGCGAAGAAAGCGCCGGCGCGCGAGCATGACCAGAAGCACGCGGGCATCCTGGATGCGTCGGCGCGCGACTGGCTTGAAGGTTTGGGCCTGCTGGATCGGGATGGAAAGTTGCGCGTCTCAATGGCGGACAAGCATCGGCAGATCAATCACTATCTCGAAATTCTCTCGCACCTGGCGAAGGAGTGCGGGTGGATCGGAGCGCCGGACTCCGGCACGGCGAGTTCCGAAACCGAGACCGAAACCAACGCGTCGTGCCAGCGACCGGTGCTCCAACTGGCCGACATGGGTTGCGGCAAAGGCTATCTCACCTTTGGTGCGTGGCACTTGTTTCGCCGGGTCTGGCAACAACCGGTGCGCGTCATCGGTGTCGAAACGCGGGCGGATTTGGTTGCGACCACGAACCGGCTGGGGAAACAAATTCAGGCGGATGGGCTGGAGTTTGTCGCGGGCGCAATTGGGTCTGCCAAGCTGCCACCGGTGGATGCGCTCATTGCTTTGCACGCCTGCAACACCGCGACCGACGATGCGATTCGCCGCGGCATCGAGTTGAAGGCAAAGCTGATCATCGTCGCGCCATGCTGCCACAAAGAGCTTCGGCCGCAGCTCGGCAAACCGGAGCCGTTCGCAAGCGTGCTGCGGCATGGCTTGATGGAAGAACGCATGGCCGAATGGGTCACGGATGGGTTGCGCGCGTTGTTCCTGGAATGGGCCGGCTATCGCACGAAAGTCATGGAGTTCGTCGCGGGCGAGCACACGCCGAAGAACCTGATGATTGCCGCGATTCGCGAGCGCGAACCGTTCACGGACGAAGCGGCGCGGACGCGGATTGCGGAGCTGAAAAAGTTCTTCGGCATCGAACGCCATGCATTGGATGTGCTTTTGAGCAGCGCCGCCAAATCAGCCTGAGATCGAAGCCAAGGCTTTCAGATGTTCCCCGCTCGTCTGAGCCTGCAAGCTGGAAGCTTGGAGGACTTCTGCAGACAGGATGGCTGTGCTTACTAATCCGGCGGGAGCGATTCGTAGGCGGCGCGGCGGGTTGGGATTCCTTGCGCGTTGAATTCGGCCTCGAAATCCGTAAGCAAGTCAGTCAGTTCCGTGGGTGTTTCGATTTCGCGAAACCGCGGGTTGGCTGTGAACACGGCCTGCATCTGCGCGAAGTAATCCGCGTCGTCCGTTCGGAGAAAAACCCGGCCGCCCGGCTGGAGCGCGGTGTGTGCGATTTCCGGGAAGCGTTCGTTGATGAGCCGATGCCGGCGGTGCTTCTGCTTCGGCCACGGGTCGGGGAAATAGACATGCACCGCGTCCGCCGCGTGAGCGGGCAGCAGCCATTCGAGGAAATACGAGTTCTCGATCCGCACGCCGCGCAGATTCGTCAACCCGAGACGGCGCCCCTTTTTGTCCAGTTTGCGTATCCGGCCCAGCAAACGCTCCACGCCGATGAAATTCTTCTCGGGATGTCGCCGCGCGTATTCCGCGAGGAATGACGCGTCGCCGCAGCCTAACTCGACTTCGAGCGGTTGGCGTTTGGGAAAAAGCCTTGCGAGATCAAGCCGTTCCAGGATGGAGGGCAATTCGTAAACCAAACTCGGCGGGGCCGCGGCGGGCGTTTCCAGATTCATTGGCCGAGACGGTGTCGTAAGTCCCGCCTGGGCGCAAACCGGAATCTCGCCGCTGTCGCGCGCCGGGGACGGCTCGCGCTCCGTTCCCGCCGGGCGGCTGATCGCGTTGGTGGTATCAAGATGCGCCGGCGCGCGCCGCGAAGAAATCACCGTGAAGGATTTTGAAAAGAGCCTTTTCCCCGCCGATCGTTCGGCCTATCCTGCCACCAATGCGTCCGTTCCAAATCATTTTCAATCCGACCAGCGCCGCCGAACTGGCGCGCATGCCCAAGGAACTGCAACTGCAAATCCTTGGTGAATTTCGCGGCCTGCCCCAGCAAGTGCTGGCGACCGAGTTGGACGATTTCGGCAAGCTGGAGCGCAGCGGCAAGACTCTGCATCGTTTTCGCGTAGGCGACTACCGGGTTTATTTCGAGCGGCACGATTTGGGCGTTCTGGTGCATCGGATTCTGAGTCGTAACACGCTCAAGGATTTTTTCTACCGTTCCGGACTCAAGGTCGAGGAGGACGAGGCGTTGCAGCAGAATCCCAAGTTTTGGGAAATGATCGAGAGCGCCAAGAGCGCGGCGAAGGAGTAGCCGGAGGGGGGAGGGGGGCGGAAGTCAGAGGACCGAAGGCAGAGGGCGGAACGCAGATGTCTTCGTCGGTGGCTTGTTGGCGATCGCTGACGAGGGCAGGAGGGCTAAACGACGGCGGGCTGAACTTCCCGCCTTCCGCGCTCCGTCATCCCGGCCCTTCGCCCAACTCGACATTCCAATACGCCAGGTCAATGAAGTGCTTCCAACTGTCATGCTGCGGGAGCGTGAAGCTGATCTGCACAAACGGGCGCCACTTGGGCCGCTTGGGTTTGCGTACCAGATGCATCCCGGCTTCGGGCGGGGTGCGGTTGGCTTTGTGCGTGTTGCAAGAGATGCACGAGCAGACAATGTTTTCCCAACTCGTCGGCCCGCCGCGGTCGCGCGGGATCACATGATCGAGATTCAGATCCTTCCGCTCAAAGAGCTTTCCGCAATACTGGCAGGTGTTCCGGTCGCGCTCGAAGATGTTGTGCCGGGTGAATTTCACTTCCTTCTTCGGCAACCGGTCAAACGCGAAGAGCAAAATCACCCGCGGCACCCGAATCCGAAACGAAATAGTGTGGACGATTTCCTCGTGCGGGGACTCTTCGGAGACATCGCGCCACTCGGAGAAACTATAGGTGCGGAAGGAGCCATCCGGCGCGTCAAGCACGACCTGCGCGTGGCCCTGGAAAACCAGCGTGAGGGCGCGTTTGGCGGTGCAGACGTTGACCGCCTGCCAGAGCCGGTTGAGCACCAGAACGTGCTGATTGAGCGCCAAGTTCATAACCCGTCAATTCGCGAGGACGCTACCCAACCCTTCATTTTCTGTCAATGCCGCGCGGGTCCTGGGTGCGATTGGAAATGGCGGGTGCGAAACTTGCCGGAGCGCGGCTATGTCGTCTCCGACCAACCGCAGGGTGTCGGAAACCGGCGCCGCGGCAAAATCACTTCACCGATTGTGCCTTGCGAAGCCGCCGCCCCAACCGCCTTACTTCTCGCCATACCGCTCCGACTGGTCATCATGGTCACCGGAAGCTATGAAAATTTTACTGCTCGTCCTGCTCGTCCTGCTCGCCCTCAGAGGCGAACCGGTGTCCGCCGCTGATTCACCACGCTCCGCCGCCGCCGTGCCCGCTGAGCTGCGCGCCGTGATGGCCGCCTTTGGCGTCGCGGACATCGGCGATGCCGCCACCGTGGAAAGCTCCGGCTCCGGCTTCATCGTCCACCCGGACGGCTACATCCTCTCCAACAACCACGTCGTGGACGGTGCCGACCAGATTGACGTGGTCCTCCACAACGGCACCATCCTCCGCGCCAAAGTACTTGAAACCGACGCCTACAAAGACCTCGCCCTGCTCAAGATCGAGGCCAAGGGTCTCACCGCCGCCCCGCTGGGCGACTCGGACAAACTGGAGACGGCGGAAACAGTCATGGCCATCGGCTTCCCGCTCTCGGACATCATCGGCTCCGCCACCGCCGCGGCGTTCGAGGGCAAGCTCAATGCCCGGCGCGACGACAAAATCGAGTTGTTCCAGATTGACGCGGCGGTGAATCCCGGCAACAGCGGCGGGCCGCTGGTCAACGAGCGCGGCGAAGTCATCGGCGTCATCGTCTCCAAACTCAACGCCAAGTATTTCCTGGAGAAGGCGGATATGATCCCGGAGCGGGTGAACTTTGCCATTCCGCTGCGCGAGGCGCGGGGGTTGCTCAAGGTGCCCTATCCCTACGGCGTGCCCGTGTCCAAGGGCCGGACCAAGCTGGAGGCGAAAGTTATCTTCAAAGAGATGAAGCCTGCCACCGTGCTCATTCTCAACCACGGCGGCGGCAAGGGCCGCAGCGTGGCGGGCGGCAGCGGCGGCATGGGCAAAGGTTTTACGTTCGACCTGCCGCTGCCTACCGGGGCGAAGAAGTTGGAGCTGCTGCTGGTGCCGGAGCGCGGCAGCGTGAAGGCGTTCTTCATGGGCAAATACGAAGTAACCCAGGGCCAGTATGAGGCACTGATGGATAATAACCCGAGCGGCTTCAAG
>CAIKLQ010000989.1 GCA_903828255.1 uncultured Verrucomicrobiota bacterium | reverse complement strand
TCCAAGCGGACGGAATTTCGCCGAGCCGTCTCGTGTTGCCGCTCAAGCAAAGCGCCGGCACCGCCTGTCAGCCGAAAGTGCGCGTTGGCGATCGCGTGAGCGCCGGGCAAGTCATCGGTGAACCCGCGCCAAACGTGCTGGGCGCGATTCTGCACGCCCCGCTCGCGGCGACCGTGCGCGAGGTGACTGAGAATCAGATTATTTTGGAACGATGATGGCGATGATTCAGCCGCTGCAATTCGATTCGGCGCGTTCTCCCTCACCCCTGCCCTCTCCCGCTGGGAGAGAGAGAATTGCCCGCCGCGGTTGGAAGAACTCCCAAATCGAAGCTTGCAGTGCGGCCTTGGTCCCGGCGCGAAATTCCGACTGCTGTTTCCCTCTCCTAGCGGGAGAGGGATCAAGGGTGAGGGAGAGCGCAACGACATCCAACAGACAAGCGCAATTGCCCATCCGGCCCAACTCCCAAGGCTTCCTCACACTCTAACCTATGCCCGAAAAATCCATTGGCTTGATTGAACTTTCCAGCATCGCGGCCGGCTTTCTGGTTGCCGACACGATGCTTAAGGCGGGCAATGTGCGCCTGCTGCTCTCGCGCTCGATCTGCTCCGGCAAGTACATGGTGCTCATCGGCGGTGAAACCGCAGCCGTGGCCGCCGCGGTGGAGGCCGGCGCGGAAGCAGCGAACGGCTGCCTCATTGACAGCTTCACCATCGCCAACGTGCATCCGGACGTGTTCGTCGCGCTCGGCCGCACGCAGCCGGTTCAGCCGGATGGGGCATTGGGAATTCTGGAATCGTTCAACGTGGCGACCCTGATCCAAGCCGCTGACGCTTGCGCAAAAGCGGCGGCGATTCAGCTCCTCGAAGTCCGACTCGCCATGGCGCTGGGCGGGAAGGCGTTTTGCACCATGACCGGCGACGTCGGTTCGGTGCAAGCCGCCGTGAGCGCGGGGCGAAAAGTAATTGCCGATGCCGGTGTGCTGGTGAACGCTGTGGTCATTTCCCGACCGCACCCGGATGTCTATCGCGAGGTAATTTAGCGGATCAGCAAGAACCTGCGCCCGTGACCCGGTGGTCACTCACGCGGCCCGGCGTTGACTTCTTCTTCCGTCTGCGTTTTTTCGGGCGCAGGCAGATTCCGATACCACGTGAAGAACAGCACCACGCCTAGCGCGATGGTCGTGCCGAAACAGGCGAACGCGACTTCGTAGCGATGCAGAATCAAATAGAGCGTGGCGACGTAGAGCGCGCAAATCGCCACCAGCGAGAGGAAGGTGTTCAACGCGTCACGCGCGAACGGCGCTTCGCGACGGAATTGAGGATTCGCCGCCAGCACACTGGCTTTCACCCGCCCCCACGCGCCCGCCGGTTGCACAGTTTCGTAGAAGCGGGCGAGCGTTGATTCATCCGTCGGCTTCGTCAGCAACGCCACGCCGACGCTGACGACCGTGGACGCCAGCGCGATGACCGGGAAGCCGATGTAAAGCGGCAGCGGCGTGCGCCAGAGATAAGTGTCGCCGAAAACCTGCCCGAGCGAGAGCGCCATGCCACCAAAGATGCCGGCGGCGTAGCCCCAGCCGTTGAGCCGCCACCAATACCAACGCAGCACGTTGGCCGGCAGAATCCCGGCGGCCAGCGTTCCGAAAATCCACATGAACGCCGTGTTGATCGAAGTGCCGAGGCGCGAGATCACTAAGCCAGTGACAATCAGCAGCGCCGACGCGACGTAACTGGCGCGAATGAGCGTGCGCTGGTCGGCCTGCGGGTTCAGGTAGCGTTGGTAAATGTCCTTCACGAGATACGCCGCGCCGCCGTTCACCGTGGAACTGAACGTGGCGAGAAAACCCGAAAGCAAAGCCGCCAACATGAAACCCACCAACCCGTGCGGCAACATCGCTCCGATGATCAGCGGCAGCGCCGCTTCCGGATCCTTGCGCAGCGCCGCGTCGAGCGCCGGATCGCCGATGCCGATGATCGCCATGACTGCGATCGCCATCGTGAACGGCCAGCGCAACGTGTGGATGACGCCCCACAAGGCGCCGAGCTTCGAGGCGTCACGGGCGTCGCGCGCCGCGAGGAAGCGCTGGAAATCAAAAAGCTGCTCCGGCCCGCTCAAGCAGAGCAACAAACCCTTCGCCAGCCACACCGCCACCAGCGCGCCGAACAGCGAAAAATCCGTTCCGCCGGACACCACGCCCTGCAACTCCGTAGGGTGCATGGAGGGCAGGATCGAATGCCAGCCTTCCGGCACTTTCGCCGCCAGCTTGGCCGCATCGAAATGCCGCCAACCGGTGACGGCGAACATGATCGCGCCCGTGCTGAGCACGATGGTTTGCACAATTTCAACCCGCACGATGCCGTGCAAACCGCCGGCGACGACATACAACCCCGTCACGCAAAGAATCAGCACCGAGCAGGTAAACGGCTCGAACGGCAGAAACACCGCGCCAAATTTCCCCATCCCGATCGCGCCGTAACCGAGCAACGCCGTGATGGTGAGCACGGCGAAGATCGTATAAGCGAGCCGCGCCAGATCGCCTTCCCGACCGCGACCGAAACGCGTGTACATCCATTCCGCGCCGGTAAGCACGCCGCTGCGGCGAATCCACTTACCCATGTAGGCGAGGTAAAACGCCGTGATGGGAAAGCCCCACAGCCAGTGAACCCACATACCTTTCAACCCGAGCAGAATGAAAAGCGACACAATCCACATCGTTCCGGTGATGTCGAAGTACGACGACGACCCGCTCATGGCCAGCGCCCACCACGGCAACTGGCGTCCGCCGAGAAAGTAGGCCGTCATCCCGCGCGCCGCGCGCCGCTTCATGGCGAAGCCGATGCCCATGATGGTGAGGAGATAGACAACAACGATGATTTGATCGAGGAGCGAAAGTTTCATGGCCCGGTTTACGTTCTGATTGCGTCCGCGTCCGGCGAACGCGGAAAGTTCTAGGCGTTCAGTGGGCGCAAAGCAATCCCTTCCTTGCGAATGCGGAGGACGCGCGGCGTTCACGCCACTTCAATGTTCGGGACGGAAGTCGGAGAAAACATCGTGGGGCGGTGGTCGCCTCTTGAAGCGGCGCGAACGCCGCGCGCCGCTTCATCGCAAAGCCGAGGCTCAGGATGGCGACGAGGTCAACAATCACAATTCGAGCGCGGAACGAGAGACTCCTGATCCGGCCCTGGAAATTGACTTTCGCACGAGCCCCGCAAGCTTGGGCCGCACCGCGCTGCGCCGTTTTGATCGGCATTAATCAATTTCTTTCCGCAACCCGACCGCGCTTTCCACCGCAAGGGTTCAAAGGAGAATGTTCCCAGGCTGGCCGTGACTCCGGCGGAGGCGGAAGGCAAGTCTACGCAGCGGCGATTCTAGTGAGCGGCCGCTTGTGGGAGAGGGGGTTGGACGATTTTGCGGGACACCCGCCCGAATCTTTTTTAGCCTCGCCCCATGGCTCGCAGCAAACGCAAATCGCTTTCGCCCACCGAACAACTCG
>CAIKLQ010000988.1 GCA_903828255.1 uncultured Verrucomicrobiota bacterium | reverse complement strand
TG
The DNA here is from genome assembly GCA_903828255.1 of uncultured Verrucomicrobiota bacterium. Classification (GTDB taxonomy): domain Bacteria; phylum Verrucomicrobiota; class Verrucomicrobiia; order Limisphaerales; family JADLHS01; genus CAIKLQ01. The sequence goes on along the minus strand of CAIKLQ010000988.1, from coordinate 10,759 downwards.
ACAGCGCAAGCGGGTTGCACCTGGAGCGCGACGACCCCGCAGACATGGCTGCACACGACGAGCAGTGGGAATGGGGCGGGGACGGTGGCCTACACGGTGGACACGAACGTGAGCACGACGGCGCGCTCAGGGACGCTGACGGTGGGCGGGCAGGTCTTCAACGTCACGCAGGCGGGGAGCGCCTGCATTTACACTTTGGGGAGCGCGAGTGGCAGTCACACGGCGGCGGCGGGGAGCGGGAGTTTTGGGGTGACAGCGCAAGCGGGTTGCACCTGGAGCGCGACGACCCCGCAGACATGGCTGCACACGACGAGCAGTGGGAATGGGGCGGGGACGGTGGCCTACACGGTGGACACGAACGTGAGCACAACGGCGCGCTCGGGGACGCTGACGGTGGGCGGGCAGGTCTTTAGCGTCACGCAGGCGGGGAGCGCGTGCATTTACGCTTTGGGGAGTGCGAGTGGCAGTCACACGGCGGCGGCGGGTAGCGGGAGTTTTGGGGTGACAGCGCAAGTGGGTTGCGCCTGGAGCGCGACGACCACGCAGACATGGCTGCACACGACGAGCAGTGGGAATGGGGCGGGAACGGTGGCCTACACGGTGGACACGAATGTGAGCACAACGGCGCGCTCAGGGACGCTGACGGTGGGCGGGCAGGTCTTTAGCGTCACGCAGGCGGGGAGCGCGTGCATTTACGCTTTGGGGAGCGCGAGTGGCAGTCACACGGCAGCGACGGAGAGCGGGAGTTTTGGGGTGACGGCGCAAGCGGGTTGTGCGTGGAGTGCGACGACCACGCAGACGTGGCTGCACACGACGAGCAGTGGGAATGGGGCGGGAACGGTGGCCTACACGGTGGACGCGAGCAGCAGCACGGCGGCGCGCTCGGGGACGATCACCGTGGGTGGTCAGGTATTTACCGTCAATCAGGCGGGCAATGTTATTTGCAACTGCGTTTTGAATTCAACCAGCGGCAGTCCAGGCGCGGACGCCGGGAGCCGCGGCAGTTTCGCGGTGGCGGCGCAACCCACTTGCAGTTGGAGCGCGATGGCAAACCAGATTTGGATTCACACGATGAGCAGCGGAACTGGGAACGGGACGGTCAGTTATGTGGTGGACGGCAACGGCAGCACGACTCCGCGGTCGGGTTCAATCAGCGTGAATGGACAAACCTTCAACGTGAATCAGGCTGGTGCGCTCTTCGTTGACCCCTATCCACCCTTCGTGGCTTTCCTTGCTCCGCTTCCGGGTGCGGTCCTGAGTGGGACAATTTCCATCCAAACGTTGGTAACGGACAATGTGAGTGTGGCGCGCTCGGAATTCTACGTTGACAACGCGGGAACGTGGATTTTGTTAGGCACCGCCCCTTGTTCGGGGCTGGCGGTCACCAATACGATCCTGCTGGATACCACCATTGTGCCGAATGGGTCGCACAGCCTCATGTGCCTGGCGTATGATACGGCGGGAAATTTTGCTTATGCTTTGCTTGGAGTTTCAATTGCCAACGCGGTTCCAGACCCCGGGTTTTCACGTTGGCTCAAGGAGGCTGCCCGGACGACAATTACCGGGGAGGCGGTGGGCAGGGCAGTGAAGGCGGATAGCCAGGGGAATATCATCGTTGTGGGGAACTTCAAAGGAAGCGTCACATTTGGTAACATTACCAATATTTCTTATACGGCCCTTGGTGGCTCGGACATTTTCATTTGCAAGTTCGCTACGAATGGGATTTTGTTGCAGGCAAAGACGTTCGGCGGGAATCTTGACGACAATGTCACCGCCCTGGCAATGGACGCTTCGGATAATATTTTTATTACGGGTTACTTCGTCGGCACTTCGGATTTCGGCGGCGGATCCATGACAAGCGATACTGGCGTCTATGGGTGTGACGTTTTTGTGGCCAAGTATGACAGCGTTGCGATAACAAATCGCTGGTCCAAGCACATTGGCGGTAGTTTCGGAAATAACAGCAGTGCTGGGATTGCTGTAGATCCGGTCGGTGACGTGATTGTTGGAGGCTCCTTTTACATGGATGTTAATCTGGGCGATGGTTCGCGCCCCAGCCAAGCTAACAGCTTGGATGGTTTCGTCGCCAAATACGATGGCGGAGATGGGCATCATGTGTGGTCCCGTGTCGTTGGCGGAATTCTCACTGATTGGGTGAAGGCTGTCGCGGTGGATTCACTCGGGGATGTGGTGGTCGTGGGTTATGGCTATGGGAGCATGGATTTCGGCGGCGGATTTCTGCCCAGCTTCGGGAGTTCGGACTTGTTCATCGCCAAATACGCTGGCACCAATGGGTCTCATTTGTGGTCCCATGTTTTTGGCGGGGTAAATCCGGACTCAGCGGAAGGCGTGGCCGTGGATTCGCACCAGAATATTTTTGTGACTGGAACCCATGGCTACACGGTGGACTTTGGCGGGGCATCGGTCACTGCGCCGATTGATACGGGCGTCTATCTCGCGAAGTACAATAGTGGCGGAAATCTCCAATGGGCACATGGTTTTGGAAGCGAAACCGCCAATGGAGGAGTCGGCGCTCGTGCCGTTGCTGTGGATTCGGCGGGAAATGTCGCCATCACTGGCAATGCCTCGGGCGGTGTGGATTTCGGCAGCGGGGTGCTGACTTTTGGCGAGGTGAATTTCTACGTTGCCAAGTATGATGGCACCGGCGGCTACCTCTGGGCGAAACGCTCGGGCAATTTTGGCGGGTGCAGCGGGTATGGCATTGCAATTGATGAGCACATAAACACCGACAACAATAAACCGGAGCGCAATGTGCTCGCAACCGGTTCCATTCAAGGGGATGTCGTGCTCGATGGTATGCCGGCTTCAAGTCCAGCGAATTCGGTTAAGAGCGCGTTCCTTGTAAAGATTTCTCCGTGATCCCATCCGCTATCAGGTGTTTGGTTGCACAAATCATGTAGAAACTCTTGAGCGGCACAGGGACGGACTCTTGGATTTTTGGTAGGAGGATGGGCGGGCCATTCTTTCTGGCACTTGGTTGAAGCCTTGATCTGCGGCGGTTGGCAACATTTTCCCCCGAGGGCAGAATCCGGGTTTCCATAGCCCGGTTGTAGTTTTCGGTTGGATACCGAGTTCCGTTTTGAGTGCGCTTTGAGTTGCGTGCCGCAGAGCATTGTGATTTCATACGGCTCGACAAGCATTTTATGAGCTATCAACTGAGGTTCTTTCAAAACCCCGCCCGCTGAGGACCGCGGACCTACAAATGCCGGTTTTGAGGTCGCAATCTAATAAGCCGCGTGCCGTCACGCGGCGTTTGGGTGGGTGTTGAAAGAACCTCAACTTTGAAATCTTATGATGATCAGCCAATTCCCAGCGTTTGCGTCGTTTTTCAGATTAAGACCGGAACGGTTCCGGTCTTGGTATCGTGTTTTGAAACAAGAGAACGCCTCGGTCGCGGTCTTCGGACAATTCCTGACCGGGGTTCGGCATTTGACCATGACGGGAGTTCTGGCGGTCGCTCCCTTGGTTTGCTGTCGAGGGGGAGAACTCGGTCGGGAGGCCCCATCGCTACAGGTAACCAACTGGCTGAGAGGAGCGCCGGTGGATTTGAAACTCGCGCCCACGAATCGCATTCACGTCATCTTGTTCTGGGAAACTTACTGCGACTCCTGCATGGCCAGTCTGCCTCCGCTCGTGGATTTGCAAATGAAAATGCGACCGGACGGGGTCGAGATTGTCGGCGTCAGTGCTGAACCTCCCGAAGTCGTAAGAGCCTTCCTGACGAATTCCGCCCTCGGCCCCAAGTTGAATTTCGCCATCGCGTGCGATGCCAATCGGAAAACGCTTGATTCCTATATGACTGCGTTCGACCAATCTCAAGTTCCCCGGGCGTTCGTCGTGGACCAACGCGGTGCGCTGGTTTGGTGCGGTCATCCATTGGCCGGATTGGAGTACGTCCTGCAACAAATCTTGACCGGCAAGTTTGATCTGGAATTAGCGAAAAAGACCCTCGGGGTGGAGAAACTGCAGGAGGATTATTTCCGCCGCACGGCCACGAACTCCGGAGCGGTCGAAGTGCGGCAGTTGGGGCGAAAAATTGTCTCCGATGGCGCGGGCAACCCTTGGCTGTTGAATAATTTTGCCTGGCGAATCTTGCAGGATTGGCGACTGGAAAAGCGTGATGCGGAGCTTGCAATTCAAGCCTCGAAATCGGCTTGCGTCGCCACGGAATGGCAGCGGCCCGCGTTCCTCGACACCCATGCTTTGGCTCTGTTTTCCGGCGGTGATACGACGGAAGCAATTCGCGTTCAGAAGCAAGCCCTTGCGTTGTGTACGAACAGCACCCTTCGAATCCGCCTCGAACAATCCCTCAAGACTTTTGAGATTGGGCGGACCAACCAGGCAGTTCATTGAACTAGCCGTGCTCATAAATTTCAAGTCTTCGAGCCGTTTTCAAAACCCACCAAAATGCCGCGTGAGGGCACGCGGGCTGCAAGATATCGGACCAAAATCCGCATTCGTATGGCCCAGTGCCATCGTCGGGCGGGGTTTTGAAAGAACCCCCGCCACCAAGCGCACATGTTCGCGCAGGTGCGGGTGAATGCGCACCCCCAGCCCGTTGCGCTTCCACGTTCGGAGGTAATGATAAACCGTCCCCCAAGGAGCAAAGTCGCTGGGCACATTGCGCCATTGGCAGCCGGTCTTGACCCCGTAGAAGACGGCGTTGAGCAACTCCCGAAACGAATGTTCGCGGGGGCGACCCTGCTTGCTGGGTTTGCCGGATTTGTTCCTGCGGCCACGGTTCGCTTTTCGGCAGTGGTGTGGCAATAGGTGGTGGCGAATCCCAATAGCAGTTGCAGTCCCCGGCGAGGCGGGACCGCTCTGCCCGATGAAGCTGGGGGGATATTCATGCCGTCATTTGAGAGGCCGATTGGTTGGATAGGTCAATTCCGGTTTCGCCCTGATGCCGCATCGCGCGCGATACCAAGGCCAGGTAACGGAGGCTGACTCCGGAACTCAGCCCTGATTCAAACGCGGTTTCAGTTTGAACCGTCGCCCGCAAACCGCGATGCTGGGAACACTTGATCGGTCTCTAAGCAAATCAAAATCATGCAAAACGAAATCGGCTCCTCTTCACTCCTGTGCGCTTTGCTCACCGGCGTGGCGGCATGCGCCGCGGAAATTCCGTCCCTCACCGTCGGCACTTTCAAACAGGAAGTGCGGCGGGAATACACGTCCGCTGACGATCTGCCGGCCAATGCGGTCACTGCCGTTGCGGTAGTGGATGCGAAGACGGCGCTCGCCGGAACGACCAGCGGGCTGGCGCGCTTCACCAATGGCCGCTGGAGGCCGGTGAAAGGAGCGACGGGCGCGGCAGTGGACGCGGTGGCTGCCGGGCGGGGCAAAGTTCTCTTCGTGCTCAATGGCCGGCTGCTCTCGCTTCAAGGGGACAAGGTGAATCTAGTCGCCCCATTACCGCCGGGCGTGAAGGTTAATTCGATCAGCATCGGCGAACCGGTTTATCTCGCTACGGATCAGGGCTTGTTGGAAAGCACCGGGAATACGTTGAAACCGGTGGCTGCGTTGAATGACGCGATGGGCGGAATCCAGGCGGTGTTTCAAGTCGCGGTCGGGCCGCGCTTGGTCGTCGGCGCGGCGGTGGGACTTTTCCAAAAGGAGCCAGACGGGAAGTGGGCGCGCCTGTTCCCCGCCGACAAGCCGGGGCGCAGTTGGGCCCCGATCAATGTGCGCGGCGTGGCTTACGACACGCTAGGGCGGCTATGGTTCGCGTCGCCGCAGGGCGTGGGCCGGCTGGACAAGGAGTGGACGCTGTTCACCGGCGCGGAGGGTTTGCCTTACAATGATTTTACCACGATGACTGCGGGCGAGGATGGCGTCGTGTGGTTCGGGACCCGCATGGGCGCGATCCGTTACGACGGACAAAACTGGGAGTATCGCGAGGGACGCCGCTGGGTGCCGGACGATGTCGTCAACAGTATCGCGGTCACGCCAGAGGGACACGCCTGGTTCGCCACGGCGGCGGGATTGAGCTGGATCGAACGCCGGCAGATGACGCTCGCGGAGAAAGCTGCGTTTTACGAAACCCAGATTGATACGGTTCACCGGCGGACGCCGTGGGAATACGTACTCGAAGTGCGTGTCGCCAAGGCGGGCACGACCAATCAGTTCACCCAAAGCGACAGCGACAATGACGGCTTGTGGACCAGCATGTACGGCGCCGGCGAATGTTTTGCCTACGGCGCGACGAAGGATCCTTTGGCTAAGAAGCGGGCGCAAAAGGCGTTCGAGGCGTTGCGCTGGCTGGGGGAAGTCACGCAGGGCGGCGAACATTCGCCACCGCCAGGCTACGTGGCGCGCACCATCCTGCCCACCACTGGACCGGACCCGAACATCGGACGGCTGGAAAATGACAAACGCGAAAAGGCGACGAGCGATTCGCTCTGGAAGATCTATGAACCGCGCTGGCCCAAGAGCAAAGACGGCAAATGGTATTGGAAGAGCGACACTAGCTCAGACGAACTCGACGGACACTTTTTCTTCTACCCGCTTTACTACGATCTGGTGTGCGAGACCGAGGCGGAAAAATCGCGGGTGCGCGAACATCTGCGGGCGCTCATGGACCATATTGTAAGCCATGATTTTAATCTGGTGGATCACGACGGCACGCCGACCCGCTGGTCGGTCTATAATCCCGAGGCCCTGAATCACAATCCGCTGTGGGCCGAGGAGCGCGGTCTGAAATCGTTGAGCATCCTCTCCTACCTAGCCGCGACCGAGCACGTCACCGGCGACCCGAAGTATCGCAAAGCAATCAACCTGCTCCGGGAGAAACACGCCTACGACACCAACCTCAAGAACCCCAAGAACCAGCGTGGGGTCGGCTCGCCCAACCATTCAGACGACGAGATGGCGTTCATGTGCTTTTACAACCTGATGAAATACGGCAACGATCCGAAGCTCACGGACGAGGTCGGCTATTCGTTCTTTTCGTATTGGATTCTGGAATTCCCGGAAATGAATCCGTTCTTCAACTTCTGCTATGCGGCGGCCGGCGTGGGGCGGAAATATGTCAATGCCTGGGGCACGCAGGACATCGCGCCGTGGCAAGGCTGGCTGGAGGACTCGGTGGATACATTGAAACGGTTTCCGCTCGATCGCTTCGACTGGCGGCATACGAACAGCCGCCGACTCGACCTCGTGCAGGTGTTGCGGCAGACCTATGATCCGTACCAGACGCGCTACGGGGGGTGGGCCTACCGCGTCAACGGCAAGGTGATCCCGGTGGACGAACGCTACTTCAATCACTGGAATCACAATCCGTTCGAACCGGACACCGGCGGCGGCGGCAATGATCTGGGGACAGGGGCCGTCTTTCTGCTGCCCTACTACATGGGCCTCTACCACGGCTTCGTGAAGTGAATGGAGGCGTCGGCTTGAACCTGAAATTCGCAAAAGATGCTTGCCGCCCACGATGAACCTCGGGTTTAACGCAGAGCCACCGCACCCGCGGAGAGTCGCAAAGTGGGGCCGACAAGTCCCGTTGGCGCCGCGGCGGGGCGCAAAATTTTGGCAACCAACCCTTGACACCCCAACCCAGCAGGAGTAAAGCTCAACTAGAACAATTTCCGACGAAACAATCGAATCGCACCAGTATGACTATGAAAATTCACCCCTCACGCAGGTGCCTCCCTGACCGGCGCAATCCCGCCTTCACCTTGATCGAATTGCTGGTAGTCATTGCCATCATTGCGATCTTGGCCGCCATGCTGTTACCGGCGCTTTCCAAGGCGAAGCTCCGGGCCCAGGCCATTTCTTGCATGAGTAACGGCAAGCAAATCACCCTGGGGTGGCTCATGTATGCGGATGACAACTCGAGCAAAGTCGCGAATGCGTTCGACTGGGTGGGTGGCGGGCTCGATTATGGTGGCAGTACCGCCAATACCAATATCCTCTTACTCGCCCAGGGCTACTTGGGGCCCTATCTGAAAAACATCGGCGTTTACAAATGCCCCGCTGACATGAGCCGGAATTTCGGTAATAAAGGCGAACCCCGGGTCCGCAGCATCTCCCTGAGTCAGGCGTTTTCAAGTAGCAAAGACGATACCGGACACTGGTACTCTCCCCCGTGGCGGATTTTCATGAAGACATCCGACATGACCCTTCCGGGCCCCTCGTCCACATGGGTCATCGTTGACGAGAACCCAGACAGCGTTAACGATGCCGCGTTCGCGGTGGCGATGGATGGTCCGTATCCGAATACTACCTGGCAAGATACCCCGGCTAATTATCACGCTGGCTCCTGTGGGTTCGGGTTTGCCGATGGACATTCTGAAATCCACAAATGGAAGGACCCCCAAACGCTCAACATTAAGACAACATACATATACCGGAACAGCACGGTTTATCAGCCAAAGAATATGGATGTTGTCTGGGTGCAGCAACGAACGACGGCAAAGCTAAAGCCGTGAAATATTACTCGTCTGGACCATCGCAATGCCCACCAGCGGTTCAATCAGAGTGAAACCCGAGCCTCCCTGTTTCCTCGGACGCAGGGGCGTGGTGGGTTGAATACTCTGTCGCCACCTTGATGGTCGGCACCAGACTGGACCTGTGCGGCATTGCCACCGAAAAACCTAGCACCTTCTCACCGTCAATCAGGGAGTCCGCCGGGCAATCCAGTCAAAATTCACGCTGCCGCGGACAGACAAATTGTTAAGGTAATTGCTGGTGTAAAACGCTGCCGAGCGGCGAGGTGTTGACGGTGGAGTTGGACAATTACGTGTTGCTCTCGCCCGCCGCGCTAAAAATTCTTGAGCACGCCGGTGACGCGGAGCAGCAACGTGTTCGCGAACATCAGCGTATTTTTCACCGGATTTCCTGGTTCGCACAGGCACGGGAATCTTTCTCACCGAAACGAAAGCCCAAGACATGCTCACGCAAACAGACGTGGTGCGAGCGCGTGAAGGAGTTGCCGTCGGCACAATGAAGCGACCGGACGTGGAGCAATTGAGTCCTGGGCGCAGGGTTGGCTTAAAAGTTCCATGACAAGGGTGGCGCAAGGCAGCTGGCGCTGCAATTCAGTCGGGTGCGGGCGAAGGCAGAGGAGGCAGAAACGCTTTTCGGCTAAGAATTTTAACAGCGCGCGATTTCCATTTTCGGGAACTTCTCCCCATCCGGTTCGGATGGGGAGAAGCTCTTGTGCCCTTTGGGCCTTCTCGTGACCAAAGCTTCGCGGCCTATTTCGCGGCGGATTTAACCTTCTGCCAGGCGCGGGTCTTCGCGGACTTCAACACGGCGTCGCAGACGTATTGCGTTTCGAGCGCGTCGCGGAAGGTCGGGCCGGCGGGCTTGCCGGTGGCGAGGCCTTGGAGGAAATCAGCGACTTGATGAACGAAGCTGTGTTCGTAGCCGATTTGTAGGCCGGGCACCCACCACTTGTCCATGTACGGATGCTCGCCGCCGTGGTCGGTGACGTGGATCGAGCGCCAGCCGCGCAGTTTGCCTTCGTCCTGGTAATCGAAGTATTGCAGGCGATGTAGGTCGTGCAGATCCCAAGCGATGCTCGCCTTCTCGCCATTGATCTCGAAGGTGTAAAGCGCCTTGTGCCCGCGTGCGTACCGCGTGCTCTCGAACGTAGCGAGCGAGCCGTTGCGGAACCGCGCCAGGAAAGCGCACGCGTCGTCAATGCCCACGGGCGCGACCTTGCCGGTGAGGGTGTGCTTGCGCTGCTTGATGAAGGTCTCGGTCATTGCGGTGACGCTGTCCATGCTGCCGTTGAGCCAAAGCGCGGTGTCAATGCAGTGTGCGAGCAGGTCCCCGGTGACGCCGCTGCCGGCGGCGTTCACATCCAGCCGCCACAGGCCGGCACCACCTTGCGGCAACTCGGGGCTGATGGTCCAATCCTGGAGGAACTTCGCCCGGTAGTGGAAAACCTTCCCCAGCCGGCCTTCCTCGATGAGCTGCTTGGCCAGTGTGACGGCGGGAACACGGCGGTAATTGTACCACACCATGTTCGGGACTTTGGCTTTCTCGACCGCCTTGACCATCGCCACGCCTTCGGGTCCGTCCATGGAAAGCGGCTTTTCGCAGAGAATCATTTTGCCAGCCTTGGCGGCGGCGGTGGCGATCTCGGCGTGGGTGTTGTTGGGCGTGCAAATATCCACGGCGTCAATGTCCTCGCGCGCGACCAGCTTGCGCCAGTCGGTTTCGACCGACTCGTAGCCCCACTTTTTGGCGAAGGCCACCGCGCTGGCTTCACTGCGGGCGCAGACCGCTTTGAGGACGGGTTGATATTCGAGGTCAAAGAAATTGCTCACCTTGCGGTAAGCGTTCGAGTGGGCCCGGCCCATGAAGCCGCAGCCGATGAGTCCGATACGAAGTGGTTTTGCCATAAAGTTAAGGGCGTTTTGGTGCTTTTTCGACCGTGTGGTTTAATGCAGAGCCGCGGCGAACGCAGAGAAAAAAGCCAGAGGGTTTTTCACAAAGAGTTTCATTTCTCTGCGTTTCTTTGCGCCCTCGGCGCCGCTGCGTTGAAATTCATGCGCGCCAGCCGTGGTTCTCCCGGACTTGAATCATGGCGGCCAGAATGTTGTTCCACGTCTCCGCCTTCATCAGCGTTTCGTTCGGGAACATGCAGCCGTCCCAGCAGATGTGTTTGAACTTCTTCGTCACTTTGCCGGCGTCGTCGCGCAGCCAGTAGCCCGAGTCGCGCGCGATGTTCAACTTGCCGTTCGGGTCGGTGGCGAGGCAATGCTTGCCGGTCTTGTCGTGCGTGCCG
>CAIKLQ010000987.1 GCA_903828255.1 uncultured Verrucomicrobiota bacterium | reverse complement strand
GAGTTGTTCGGTGGGCGAAAGCGATTTGCGTTTGCTGCGAGCCATGGGGCGAGGCTAAAAAAGATTCGGGCGGGTGTCCCGCAAAATCGTCCAACCCCCTCTCCCACAAGCGGCCGCTCACTAGAATCGCCGCTGCGTATCTCGATCTCGGTCGTGTGCGGGAAATTGCCGAGGTGCGGCTGAACGGCCACGACCTTGGGATTCTCTGGAAGCCGCCGTTCCGCGTGGAGGTCACCGCCGCGTTGCGTCCGGGCCACAACAAGTTGGAAGTGCGCGTGACGAATCTCTGGCCGAACCGCCTCATTGGCGATGCCGCGCTGCCGGAAAACCAGCGGTTCACATGGACCACATTCCAACCATATCAGTCCAACGATCCGCTCCTGGAGTCCGGTCTGATCGGCCCGGTTAAAATCTTGCCGGTGGCACGCCAAGCGCTGACGATTGAATAATTATGAATTGAATGAACGCCACACCCTGAAAGATTCCTCAGAACTTCATGCCAAACCAAAATTACAAAAAAACTATGATCACACCCACGAACACAGCTGTCCCGGAAGGACAAGCTAGCCTCCGATACCTCTACCTGATCACCTTGGTGGCGGCGGTGGGCGGATTTCTTTTTGGCTACGACCTGTCCCTGATTTCCGGGGCGATCATTTTCCTGAAGGCCGAGTGGAGTCTTTCGCCATTCTGGGTGGGCGCAGTCACGGGCAGCGCGATTCTAGGCTGCCCCTTCGGCCCGCTCATCGGCTCGTGGCTGGCGGATCGGTTTGGCCGTAACAAGACGCTTATCTTCGCCTCCGTTCTGTTCATTGCTTCCGCCATCGGCTGTGCGCTGGCGTATGGCGTATGGGATTTCAGCTTCTGGCGATTCGTAGGCGGGGTGGGCGTGGGATTGGCGTCCACGATTTCGCCAATGTATATCGCGGAGGTGTCGCCGGCCCAGCTCCGAGGACGGATGGTGGTGATCAATCAACTGGCGGTGGTCATCGGGCTCTCGCTGTCGGTCTATGTGACGTATGTCTTTTCGTTTGGCGGCCACTGGCGCTGGATGTTCGTCACGATGGCCCTGCCGGCGGGGGCTTTCCTGATCGGGCTATTTTTCCTTCCTCGCAGTCCGCGCTGGCTGGCCGCGCGGGGCAATTACCCCGAAGCGCTCCAGGTGCTGACCACGATTAACGGTCGCACTCAGGCCGAGCGTGAACTGGGAGAAATCCGCGCGGAACTAGGCGAAGAAAGCGGCGGGTTTCGCGAGTTGTTCGTGCCGGGCGTGCGGCTGGCGGTGCTCATTGGCGTCGTGATCATGATTTTCCAGCAGATTAACGGCGTGAACATGATTCTGCTTTACGCGCCGACGATCTTCATGGAGGCGGGCATCAGCAAAGCGCCCGATGCCATTCTCAACAGCGTGTATTTGATGACTTGGATCACGATTTGCACGGTCGTGGCCTTCTGGCTCACGGCCAAGTTTGGTCGCCGACCGATTTTGATTTGGGGCACGATCGCCATGGCGGCGGGTCACATCCTGATGTTCCTGCGCTTCACCTATTCGCTGCCGCCCCTGGTGACGCTGGCGGGCATGTTCGTGGCCGCCGGTGCGTTCACCCTTACGCTCGCGCCGCTAGGCTGGGTGATTCTCTCAGAGATTTTCCCGAACCGGATTCGCAACAAGGCCATGTCGCTAGCCACAATGCTGATGTTCATCGCGTCGTATATCACGGTGAACTTGTTCCCCATGGTGCTGGACAAATTCAAGAGCGCCTACGGCAATCCCGGAGGCACGTTTCTGATTTTCGCGGGTATCTGCCTTGCCTGTTCGCTGTTCGTGTGGCGGATGCTGCCGGAGACGAAGGACAAAACCCTGGAGGAAATCGGCGGGCACTGGCTGCACTTGGACAAGAAAAAATAGCTGGTTTCCTAATCGCTAAAAATGAAAAACGCAAGAGCCTGCCTGAGAACGGTAGCGTCAGCCATCTTGGCTGACGTAGGGCCGGGCTTCCAGCCCGGCGGAAACGCCAGCGCCATGGCTAGAGGCTTGGGAAAAATTGGGCGCGACTGGGCTTCGGTGGTTTTTTCCGGGCGGCAAGTTGCCGCCCTCTACGGCCGGCCAGGAGGCCCGCCGCTACTTTGCAAACAAGCAATAAAACTCCTCCTCGCCACACTCCTCGCCGCCTGCGTCACGCTGCCGGCTTACGCGGCGAAGCCCGTGCTGGTGAAGCTGCAAAAGCCCGCGGACGCCGGTCAGCAGCAGGCGCTGAGAATCTTCCGCCGCGTGGTGAAGGAGCACACCGGGCTGGAAGTGGTAGCCGCGAACAACGCCCCGTTGATGTTTGGGTTTCGCACGGATATCGGCGCGGGAGGGTTTTCCATCGAGGACGGGAAGGGCAAGACCATCCAGGTGTCGGGCAATGGGCTGTCGGGGTTGATGGCGGGCGTCGGGAAGTTTTTGCGCACGGCGCGGTTGGAGTCCAGCGTGTTTGAGCCGGGCGCGTGGCGTTGCGTTTCCGTTCCGCAAACCCCGGTGCGCGGCGTTTATTTCGCCACGCATTTTTTCAATTGGTATCATGTCGCGCCGGTCGCGGAAGTCCGACGCTACGTCGAGGAGCTTTCCCTCTGGGGCTGCAACTCGATCTGTGTCTGGTTCGATATGCACCAGTATCAGGGGATGGACGATCCCGAGGCGCAAACCATGGTCGCGCGCCTGCGCGAAATCCTGCGTGGGGCGCAGGACGTCGGCATCAAGCCGTCCTTGATGATGCTGGCGAATGAAGCTTTCGCGTCCAGTCCGGCGGAACTGCGGGCGGAATGGATGCCGCAGAACGGGTATCAGCGGGAACTGGTCGGTCATTATCATGTCGAGGTTTGCCCCAACCAGCCGGGCGGGATGGAATACATTTTGAAATCCCGACGCGAGGTGTTGCAGGCTTTCAAGGAGGTCAAATTCAAATACCTGATCGTGTGGCCTTACGATCAAGGCGGCTGCACCTGCGCGAAATGCGCGCCTTGGGGCGCGAACGGTTTCCTCAAGGTTGCCTCCGGCGTGTCGGCCTTGTCGCATGACATGTTCCCCCAGTCGCAGATTATCCTTTCCACCTGGCTCTTTGACCACTTCCTGGCCAAGGGCGACACGGAATGGAGCGCGTTTGATAAAGCCATCGGCAAACCCGCCCCCCCGTGGATTGATTATCTCATGGTGAATAACGCGGGTGACAGTGCGCCTTACACGTCGCGCCACGGCGTGCCGGGGAATCTTCCGCTGCTGACCTTTCCTGAGATCAGCATGCTCAACAATCATCCTTGGGGCGGGTATGGCGCGAACCCGTCGCCGGAACGGATGCGCGACATGTGGGCGCAGAACGAGGGCAAGCTCAGCGGTGGCTATCCCTATTCCGAGGGGCTTTTCGAGGACATCAACAAAGCCATCGTGCTGCAGCTCTACTGGAACGGCCAAGCGCCGACGCAGACAGTGCGGGAGTATATGGCGTATGAGTTTTCGCCGCAGGCCGCCGCCGATCTTGCCAACGTCGCGGCGGAAATGGAGCGGAGCTTTTCCCATTCCTGCGTGGTGCAGACGAGCGGTGAACTCGCGGCGGTCTTGGGCGCGTTGAAGCTGGACCAGCAGCATTTCAAGGAACTGCTCTATCCCGCCGCCACAAATGAATCCGCGTTTGTCCTGTATCAAGCCCGCAACCTGGGCGACGCTGAAGGCCGGTTGCAACGCGTCCAGCAGGCGGAAAAGCAGCTTGCGCCGCCGCTCGCCCAATCCTGGCGCTGGCGGATCTTTTATCTGCGCGCGGCGATTGATGCCGAATTGAAGCGCACCGGCGGCAAGCCCAGCGCGACGTTAGATGCCTATTTCCAGGAATTGGAAAACATTTATCACGCGGGCCACACCATCGATTATCTCCGGCCGCCCGGCCGGCCCGCCTTGCTGGATTTGCACCCATGAAATCGTTGAAAAACAATCCCCGACTGGACGCCGTGGTGGCGGGTTACCTGGGGGTGGATATCGCCCCGGGATTTCCCGCCGGCCGGCCGGCAATTCCGGCGGCGGAACTTTTCCGCCCGGGTAAACTCATTGAAACCGCGGGGCTGACTTTTTCGCTCGGCGGCGTGGTGGCCAACACCGGGCTGGCGATGAAACGATTCGGGCAGCGGGTTGAACTGATGGGCTGCGTAGGCTGTGATTCACTGGGCGACATCGTGCTGGCCGAACTGAAGCGCCATCAGGCGGCTCGTGGCATTCGTAAAAGTCGCCGCGCCGGCACGGCGTATGGCATCGTCGTCGCGCCGCCGGGGATGGACCGCATCTTTTTTGAAGACCCGGGCTACAATGCGGTTTTCACGGCCAAGGACATTGACTTCAAGACCGTCGCCCAGAGCCGGCTTTTTCATTTCGGTTATCCGCCGTTGATGCAAAAACTGTGGGCCGCCGACGGCGCGGAATTGCGCCAGCTGTTCCAGCAGGTCCGCCGGCTCGGCGTCGCGACTTCGCTGGACCTGACCCTGCCGGATTCGGCCAGCCCGGCCGGGAAAGCGAACTGGCGGAAAATTCTCGCGGGCACGCTGCCGTTCGTGGACATCTTTGTGCCGAGCATCGAGGAAATTCTCTTCATGCTCGAGCCGGAACAATACACCCGCATTCTGGCCCAAGCGGCCGACCGCGACATGGTGGAAGTCATTCCACAGGAGCTTTGCGAGTCGCTCGCAGCCCGCGTTTTGGCAACGGGCGTGAAAGTGGTGATGATCAAAGCTGGCCATCGCGGCGCGTATATCCAGACCGGCGATATCGCGAAGCTCAACTCCACCACCGCGCTCAAACTGCCAGCGGCCAACTGGAGTCAGCGCAAGCTGTGGGTCCAGCCGTTCCCCGCCGACCCGCGCCGGATCCAGAACGCTTGCGGCGCGGGCGACTGTGCCATCGCCGGGTTTCTCACGGCGGTATTGCAGGGCGTGGAAATCGAGAAGGCGGCGCAGTATGCGATGCTCGCGGGGCGCGATAATCTTTACGGCCGCGACGCGTTTTCCGGTTTGTCGGACTGGAAGGAAATGACCCGGCTCATCGGGCGTTAAGCGGGTCGTGGCTGGGCGTGATGGCGGATTTTTAGGATTCCGTCAAAAAACAATCAGGGTTTGTGAAATCACAGGCAGACGAAAAGCAACTACGATAGCATTCTATTAATACATGAAAACGTTGATTGGTTGGGACATTCAGGACATTACGCCGACGCAACCGGTGGAGTTGATCGGGCAATATTATCAGAGGATTTCCCAAGGCGTGCACGACCCGCTGGTGATCTCGGCCCTGGCGATGGAGCAGGTCACCGCCGCCGGTCGCGAGCAGGTGGTCATGGTGTCCATCGACATCGTTTACGTCGCCCAGGATTTTCTGGATGAAGTCCGCGCGCGCGCCTGCGCCCAGGTTCCCGATCTTGATCCAAAGGCGATCATTCTCAACGCCACACACATTCACACCGGGCCGTCCTGGTTTGTGCCGTTCCGCTGGTGGAAGCCGGCAGCGGGCGCGTTGCAGCCCGCGGAAATTCGCGCTTTCCTTTTCGAACGCACGGTCCGCGCGGTGGTGAACGCGTGGAAATCCCGGCAGCCGGGCCGGGTGAGCACGTCCAGCGCCTGCGCGCCGATCGGTTATTCCCGGCGGATGCTTTATGCCGATGGCAGCGCGATGATGTATGGCGAAACGGACCGCGAGGATTTCATCGGTGTCGAAGGCGGGAACGATCCCGAAGTGCGGATGCTTTTCACCTGGGATGAACGCGATCAACTGACGGGCGTGATTGTCAACGTCGCCTGCCCGGCGCAGGTGATGGAGGCGGGTTATGTGGTGACCGCTGATTTCTTCGGCGAACTTCGCAAGCGCATCCACGCTACCTACGGCGCGGGGGTGAAAATGCTGCCGCAGGTGAGTGCTGCTGGCTGTCAGTCGCCCCGGAATCTTCCGGCGCAATCCAAGGACGACGCCAATTACTGGAACGAGAGCGGAATGGTTGCCATCGCCGGCCGCCTGGAAAAAGCAGTGGCCGAAGGTTACGCGTCGGCGCGCAAAAACATCGCGTGCGCCCCGGTGCTGAAGCACAGCGTGACTCAGCTCACACTGCCGATTCACCGGGCAACGCTGGCGGAATATCAAGCGGCGTGCGCCGAGGTGAAGCGCTTGGTCAGCAATTATCCCGACGAACCGACCGCTTCGAAGGAATTATTCGCCCAGTTTATCGCCGACACTCATGCCGCCGAGAAGCGCCGACCGCACGGGCCGTTCGATAACAAGGAACTCGAGTTTGTGCTGCTGGAAAACGCGCAGGCAGTCGTCAAGCGCTACGAGATCCAGGATCGGACGCCGACCTATTCCATGGAGTTGCATGCCCTCCGGCTGGGGGACTGCGTGTTCGTGACGAATCCCTTCGAGCTGTTCCTGGACTACGGCCAGATGATCATCGCCCGCAGCCAGGCAAAGCGGACTTTCCTGGTCCAATTTGCCTGTGATACAGGACGGTATCTGCCCACTGCTCGCGCCATGGCGGCGGGCGGTTACAGCGCGCTCATCATCAACGGTTCGGTCGGACCGGAAGGCGGGCGGATGCTGGTGGACGCCAGCGTGAAGGCCATTGAAGAGTTGTGGAAGGAATGAACTGCCAGAATAATATCAAAACCCTGTGACGAGGCTCAAATCATTCGGAAATCAGAGCCTCCTCACGTCGGCTGCTACAGTTTTGGAAAGAATACTATGAAAAATACAACCGTTGGATTTGTCGGTTTCGGCGAAGTGAACACGCCGCGCGACATCATCGAGAAGAAATGCAACGCCGCGCGAGCCGCGCTGGCTGGACTGGATATCGCACTGCTGGAAACTGCGCCGGTGAGCGACGACCCCGCTGGCAACGACGTGCGGCGGGCGATTGCCGACTTGTCCGCCCAGCGCATGGATGTGCTGGTGGTTTGCATTGCCGGTTGGATTCCCACGCACGCCGTCGTCAGCGTTATCAGCGAGTTCAAGCACCTGCCCATGCTGCTGTGGGGGCTGGCCGGTTACTACGAAGGCGGACGCCTCATCACCACCGCCGACCAAGCCGGGACGACCGCGCTGCGCAAGACGATGGCCGACCTCGGCTACCGTTTCAGCTTCGTCTATGACTGCCCCGGCCAGCCGCCGAAGCTCGCGGCGATCAAGAATTTCCTGCTGGCCGCCAGTGCCACGCGCTTTCTGCAACACGCCAAGGTTGGCATGATGGGTTATCGCGACATGAACCTTTACGCGACGCTTTACGACGGCGTTTCGCTGAAAAAGGCGCTGGGCGTGGAGGTGGAGATTTTTGAAATGCTCGACATGGTGCAACGCGCCGAGCGCATCGCCGCTTCCGACGTGCAGGCCGTCGTCGAGAAGGTCAAGCGGACTTGGAAATTCGAGAAGCCCGCCGAGCCGCAGACGCTGGAAAAGAGCGCGCGGTATT
This sequence comes from uncultured Verrucomicrobiota bacterium, assembly GCA_903828255.1. Classification (GTDB taxonomy): domain Bacteria; phylum Verrucomicrobiota; class Verrucomicrobiia; order Limisphaerales; family JADLHS01; genus CAIKLQ01. The sequence continues at coordinate 4,834 of CAIKLQ010000987.1, read as the reverse complement.
ATCTCGCGCTGAAGACGATCATCGAGGAGCGGCGTTACGACGCCGTCTCACTCACCGACGTGGACGGCATGAAGAAGCTGCTGCAACTGCCGCCAGCGATGATCCTGATGCTGATCGCCAACGAGCTGAACCTGTCGACCACGCCGGAAAACGACACGCTGGGCTCGGTCACCCAACTCATCATCCGCAGTCTCACCGGGCAGGCCGCGCCGTATTTTGAATTTTACGAGTTCATGGAAGACCGCCTGCTCGTGGGCGTGCCGGACTACGTTCCCGCCGCCGTGGTGGACGGCGACATGCTCGTGCGCCCGACGCGCTTCGGCAACTTCAACGAAGGCGTGCTCAATGTTTCCAAGGTGAAGACCGGGCCGGTCACCCTCTCGCGCTTTTTGCCGCACGGGCCGGGCTACGCCATCCATGCCGTCACTGGGACGGCCGTGACGCCGCGCGCGTGGGAGGAAGCCGGCTGGCAGCCGCCCGCGCCGCAACTCCCCAGTCTGGAGATCATCCTCGATACGCCGGTGGCGGACTTTGCCGAGAAGGTCGCCTGCCAGCATTACATCCTTTCATATGGCAACACGACCGACCAGCTCAAGGCGTTCTGCCGGCTGAACCAGCTCGCGTTCATCTGAAGTTTTATGAAAACCAATATCCCGTCGCCCGCCTGGGCCAAGGTTGATCTCAAAAAAGTTCCCGCCATGAAAGTTCCGGCGCCCGGACCGAAGTCCAAAGCGGTTCACGCCCGCTGCACGAAATATTTCAAAGGCTTGAGCGGTCAGGTGAAGTTGTTCCCGGTGGCGTTCGAGTCCGGCCACGGCTGCACGATGACCGACGTGGACGGCAACGTTTACATTGATTTCTCCTCCGGCATCTACGTGACCACGCTGGGCCACTGCCATCCGAAGGTGACCGAGCAGGTGCAAAAGTATGCCGGCCAGTTGATGAACTGCCACGACTTCACCACGGAGATCAAGACGCGCCTGATGGAAAAGATGGCCGCCACGCTGCCCGGCGATCTCAACGGCTTCCAGCTTTACGATTGCGGCACGGCGGCGGTCGAGGCCGGCCTGCGTGTCTGCCGCGCGGCCACGGGCAAGCACGAGATGATTTCGTGCTTCAATGATTTTCACGGCAAAACGCTCGGCGCGGTTTCGCTGGCAGAATATTCCGCCCAGGTGAACGGCCCCAGCCGTGTGCCCGGCAGCCACATGGTGCCGCGGCCCAATCCGTATCGCCCGCACTGGACGAAGGCGGACGGCACGATTGATACGGACGCCTACATCGCGTTCTACGAGGAATACTTGGCGCGCGGCACGGCGCGGATGGTCGCGGCGTTCGTGCTGGAGCCGATCCAGGGCTGGGGCGGGTCGGTGATGCCGCCGGATGATTTTCTCCCGAAGCTGCGCGCGTTGTGCGACCGCCACAAGATGCTGCTGATGGCGGATGAAGTGCTCACCAGCATGGGCCGCACCGGCAAATGGCTGGCGTGCGAACACTGGAACACGCTGCCCGACGTGGTGACGTTGGGCAAAGGTTTTGGCAACGGTTTCCCCGTGACGGCGGTCTGCGTGCGCGAGCCTTACAAGGAAAGCATCGAGAAAATTTCCGCGTCGTCCAGCTACGGCGGCAACCCCATGGCATGCGCCGCCGCGCTGGCGTGCTTCGAGGTCATCGAGGAGGAAAACCTGCTGGCGCGCGCCACGCATCTCGAACAAATCGCGTTGAAATACATGCGCGGCATGATGGAGCGGCATCCCATCGTCGGCGACGTGCGCGCGAAGGGCTGCTTGATGGGCGTGGAACTCGTCAAGGACCGCAAGGCGAAGACGCCGTTCGACGCCGCCGGCAAGCTGGTTTACCAAAAGGCCTTCGCGAAAGGGCTGGCGTGGATTCCGGCCGGGCATATTCTGCGGATGAGCCCACCAATCGTCATGGACGACGACACGTTGATCAAAGGGTTGGAGATCATCGAGGAATCCATCGGCGAGACGGAAAAAGAACTCGGCTACGCCAAGTGAGCAAAATCAGGCATACATGAAAACCGTCCGCTTCGGAATCATCGGCCTCGGCCTCATGGGCCGGGAACTGGCCAGCGCCGTGGCGCGGTGGGGGCACTTGGAGAACATCGGCGTGCGGCCCGTCGTCACCGCCATCTGCTCCAAGTCGCTGGCGCCGGCGCGCGTGGGATGGTTCAAGGAGAACTTCCCGACCATCACGCAGGTCTGCGCCGACTACCGTGAGATGCTAGCCAACCCGGAGGTGGACGCCATTTACTGCGCGGTGCCGCACCATCTGCATCAGGAATTTTACACCGCGATCATCCGCGCGGGGAAACATCTGCTGGCGGAAAAGCCGTTCGGCATTGATCAGGCGGCCAATGAGGCGATCTTGGCGGCGGTCCGCGAACGGCCCGACGTGGTCGTGCGGTGTTCTTCAGAGTTCCCGTTTTTCCCCGGCGTGCAAAAGATTTTCCTCATGATCGAAGCGTCGGCGTTCGGCAACATCTTCGAGGTGAACGGCGGCTTCCTGCATTCGAGCGACCTTGACCCCAACAAGCCCATCAACTGGAAGCGGATCATTGCGCTCAACGGCGAATACGGCGTTATGGGCGATCTGGGCCTGCACTCCTGCCATGTTCCGTTCCGGGCCGGCTGGATTCCGCGCAACGTGCGCGCGGTGCTTTCCAAAATCGTCCCGCAGCGACCGAACGGAAAGGACGGCAAACTCGTCCCGTGCGAGACGTGGGACAACGCCACGCTGTTGTGCGAGGCCACCGATGCGCGAAGCGGGAGCGTCTTTCCAATGACGCTGAAAATGCAGCGCATCGCGCCCGGACAGAAGAACACCTGGTATCTGGAAATCTACGGCACGAAGGCTTCCGTGCGGTTCTCGACGAAGAATCCGAAGCGCCTCGAACTGCTGGAGTATCGCGGCGGCGAGCAAGCGTGGCAGCAGATTGACCTCGACTATGACAGCGCGTTCAAGACCGTCACCGGCAAACTCTTTGAGTTCGGTTTCTCGGATTCCATTCTCCAGATGATGGCGGCATTCTTCCACGAAGTTGCCACCGGCACTCCGCTCCGGCCCGCCGCCGGCTGCGTCACGCCGGACGAGGCGGCCCTGAGCCATCGGTTGTTTACTGCCGCGTTGAAATCGCAAAAGCATCAATCGGCCGAAAAAGTCTGACTACTTGGGAGCGGATTGAACCCGCAGTCCGGATCATTCTGGAGATGCGCTGCGAACTTACCGGATTCGCTTAACAGACATTTTCCCGGTGAATTGGATGCGTTCGAGTTTCTCGGGCAATCACCGCTCATCAATCAGCGGGATTCTGTTCTGGTCGGAGCGCCAATGGTCGAGTTCGGCAACGATGACAGAAGTATCCGCCTGCACGTTTGGCGGTAAAGTGTAGCCAGTTCAGCGGCGAGGTGGACCGGTCATTGTCAGCGGTGAAATTTCCGCTCGCCTTCGCTCGCGCCGCTGACTCGCCTGCGTGGATTCAGCCGCCAGCCGAAGGTCGCTTTTAGGCGTCACGCGTGGGTGCAAACCATGTTTCGACACGAAGTGGCTTGGGTTCGTGTGAGGTTGAACCCTTCATTGTTTACAAACTGTAAACAACGCATATGCTCCTCCCGTTGACTCCCGGAAGGCCGTTTTTTGCAGATAACGGAAATGAGCAACCACAAAAGCCCAACGAAGCTAGCCGAAATACCGGCGGCGCAACTGCAACGGGACTCAACGGGATAAGCATAACAACGCAATAGATGCGGGCACAGTGGTTTGAGCCGGTTTGGTTTTGGTTTTGGTTTTGTTTGCACCGCAGGTGCATTCGGTATGGGGGTGCGGGGGGCTGGCAAGCTGAGTGGTTTTATGGTGAGTGAGTGGGGATTGACTGAGGGTGAAACTGGGGCAGAGTGGCGCATTTTCGAGGTGCGAATTTGGGGGATGTTGGTGGGACAACAAGGCAGGGTGTCACGTCAGCTCGTCGAAGCTGGAGCGGCGCGTGGGAGGGCGATCGCCGTCACAAATGCGACTGCGGAGCGGTGGCAGAACCAGGTTCGATTTGAGGTCAGCCAGGCGACCCCATTTCGGGGCGCGGGCGGTTTCAGTTTAGGCGAGGAGAAAATGGCAGGACGCTGGCAGGCGTCCCATCTTGGGCTAAGGTTGCGGCACTCAGACGTCGATGTGGATGTAGTCCAAGGCGCCGTTGGCCGCCCATGCGAGGCCGCGAAAAGCCACCCGCGGATCTTCGTAATCGAGAACGAAAACCAGGGTTGGCCAGAGCTCGCTGACCCGCTGGAAGAACGCCGTCGGCGGGCTGGGGAAAAACAATCATCACTCTTCAGCGCACACGCCGATGTTCCAGCATCACCGGGCGGCTGTAGTCCTCGATTTCCCGGGGCATTCCGTAAGCCCGCTCGCGCTTCCTGTTAGCCACCTCTTCGCGACGGGCGGAAAGGAGCGCGGTGGCCCCGCTGTCTCGCACCTCCGTTTCACGCACCGCACCCAAGATTTCCCGTCCAGGAAACACCGTTCGGGAGCTGGCCGAGCATGGCGGGCTTGGTGGTCTTGGCGGTCGAGGGGGAGAGTTGCAGTTGAGGCACACACAGCCACATGCCATGAACACCGCCGCCGGCAGGCGGGGGTGGGCATGGAGGGGGCAAGGTGGGACTCACCATAGGCTCTTGTCTCTCTGCAACTCTCCCCCTTCCCTGATACCACAAAAAGCTCCCATTGTGCTCCACCATTGTGCTCCACCAATCGGGTGGTGTACCCACCAATTCCGCCTTGGTTCGCCGGGCCACCCCCCCCCCGTCCGCGCGACCAGCACCGG
>CAIKLQ010000986.1 GCA_903828255.1 uncultured Verrucomicrobiota bacterium | reverse complement strand
TCGAAGCATGTGGCCCCGGAAGTTTATCGGGACTTGATCAAGAAATTCTCCGCCCGCGCGGAGGCGACGTCATTTGAAGCCGCCGGGTATCGGGTCCACTGGCATCGGTTCGAGCCGTGGGGCTTTGCCATCGTCACCGCGATTTACCCGCCGGACTTGAACGCCGAGACATTCCATCTCGTGTGGAAAGTCCTGGGATTGATGGGGGTGATTGCGTTGCTGGCGCTGTACGTTTCCTATCGGTTTGCGAACCATCTCTCGGCGACGTTGCTGCAAGCCCGGTTGCTCGAAGCCGAAGCGCTCAATGCCCGCGAAGCCGCCGAGACCGCCAATCGCACCAAGAGCGCTTTCCTCGCCAACATGAGCCACGAACTCCGCACGCCGATGAACGCCATCATCGGCTACAGCGAGATGCTGATGGAGGAAGCGGAAGATTTGGGGCAGGAGAGTTTCATCCCCGACCTCAAGAAAATCCACGGCGCGGGCAAACATCTGCTCGCGCTCATCAACGACGTGCTCGACCTCTCCAAGATCGAGGCCGGAAAGATGACGATGTTTTGTGAAACCATTGACGTAGCCACGATGGTCCGCGAGGTCCAGGCCACCGTCCATCCGCTCGTGGCAAAAAATCAGAACCGGCTCGAACTGGAGTTGGCCCCGGACCTCGGCGCGATGCACAGCGACCTCACGAAATTGCGCCAGACGTTGTTCAACCTGCTCAGCAATGCCAGCAAGTTCACGGAGAAGGAACTCATCCGGTTGACCGTGACGCGAACTACCGAGCCGGACGGCGACTGGTTGCGCTTCGCGGTGCAGGACCGGGGCATCGGCATGACGCCGGAGCAGTTGGGCAAACTATTCCAGGCGTTCACTCAGGCGGACGCTTCCACCACCCGCAAATACGGAGGCACCGGCCTGGGCCTCGCGATCAGCCGAAAGTTTTGCCAACTCCTCGGCGGCGACATCACGGTGACGAGCACCTACGGACAAGGTTCGATCTTCATGGTATCGCTGCCCGCTCGCGCGCCTGAGGCACCGCCCGCGTCGCCTGCAATTCCACCTAACGTCGCCAAAACCGAACCGCCTGCCGGAAGGCCGACCTTGGTGGTGATTGATGACGATCCCGCGGTGCTGGAGTTGATGGAACGATTCCTGGCGAAGGAGGGTTTCGCCGTGCATACCGCGAGCAATGGCCGCGACGGTCTTGAGTTGGCCCGCCGTTACCAACCGGTCGCCATCACCACGGACATCATGATGCCCGGCATGGACGGTTGGTCGGTCATCACGACGCTCAAGAACGACCCCGCTACCGCGCACATCCCGATCATCTTGGTGACGATCACCGACACTCGCGAGATGGGCATGGCGCTGGGCGTGTTCGATTATCTTGCCAAACCGGTGGACTGGCAGCGCCTCGCGCAGGTGATGCGCCGGTTACAGCTCGACCAGCACAAGCAACCCATCCTCGTGGTGGAAGATGATCCCGCCACGCGCGATCAACTCGAACGCACGCTGCGCAAAGCCGGCTGGACGGTTTTAACGGCGGTCAACGGCCGCATCGCCCTGGAAATCGTCCAAACCCACGAACCGGCGCTGGTGCTGCTCGATTTGATGATGCCAGAGATGGACGGCTTTGAATTTCTGACGCACTTCCGCAAGGAATCCCGCTTTTCCCAAACGCCCGTCATCGTGCTCACCGCGAAAGACCTGACGGCCGAAGATCGCCAGCGCCTGAATGGGCGCGTCAGTGATTTGATCACGAAGCAAGGCTTCGTGGCGAAGCAAATTCTGCCGCAGTTGCGCGCTTATCTCGACGACGCCAAGTCCGCGCCAGCGGCGTCGAGTTCGGCTTCCCCCCGCAAATGAGCGGCAGCGGAACCAGACCGCCCCCATCACCTGGGTGCGATTGGAAGCCGCGGCTCAGGTCCGGCTCTTAATCTTATGCTTCAACGTCGGATTGATCTCCTTGCCCCGGATCAGCCGTCGGGATTTAGCAACGCGATCACGAGTAAGATGCAGATTATGATTAAGAGCGACAGAAACCTGTGGGCCGATTCCGGTCGCCGCAAAACTGGCCCGATAGCTTGACACTCCCTAAGCGGATTCCTACTGTCTGCCCGAATTTTATGATGAATCCAAAAACCTTGTTCAAAGCGATTTTTCTGCTGCTCGTGCTTTTGCTGCTGGTGCTGATGGGAATGCACAACGGTGAAAACGTGACGTTTCGGCTGCCCCCACTGGTCGCGAAGTTCACGCAGAAATCGGCCATCATGTATTACGCCTTCTTCGCCGTGGGTTTTCTCACGGCGACCGTCGTCATGGCGGGCAGCGGCGGCAAGAAAGGCAGCAACGCCAAGCCAGCTAGGAACGACTAACACCCGGACAGATCACAGCGCAGGAAACCGGCCGCAATCGCGCCCGCGTTCGCGAACGACGCGTGATGGGGAGTGGGGGTGGTCGCCTCGGACGTACTCTTACCGACCGCAGCGCCGAGTTCCCAGCCCGGCGGAAAGAACGCCCCAGGGCACGGGCGGCCGGGAATGGTTGCGAATCAGCAACCGGGCGCACGCCTCCTGCCGGGCGACTGGAAGCGCGCCCTTTACGTCAGGCAAGGATGCTTGACGCTACACTCATGGACCGCCACTGACAGTCGCCTCCGCGATTGACATTGGAGTTCCGGCGTGGCTCAGTTCTCGAAAGTCGCCACATGAACAAACCCGTTTCCATTCGCCGCGCCGCCGTGAACGATGCTGCCCCGATCACGAGACTGGCGGCGGAGTTGGGCTATGCGACTCATGCGGAAACCATGCGCCATCGCTTGGAAGCGATTCTTGCGTCCGCCGCCGACTTGCTGATTGTGGCCGTGGATTCTTCCAACGCGGTAGTCGGTTGGTTGCAGGCCCGGGTGGCGCACATCGTCGAATCGGGTTTTCGGGCGGAGATTGTGGGACTTATCGTCGCTCCCATGAGCCGCCGCCGCGGAATTGGCCGCGCTTTAGTCCTGGCAGCGGAAGACTGGGCCAGGGAAATGTCGGCCGAGGCCATCGTCGTGCGAAGCAACTTCAAACGTGCCGAGAGTCAGGCCTTCTACCCCGCGCTCGGCTATGCCACGACCAAGACGCAGGTGGTTTACCGCAAACCATTCAAAGCCGAAATCGCAGGGACCGAGTGAGGAGCGAAAGGCAACGAATCATCAACCAAGCCACCCCCCAACGCGTAACGAGCCACCCATGCCAACAAAACTAAACCGCCGCAAGTTCATCACCCTCAGCGCCGCTGGCGCAGCGGTGGCGGGTCTTCCGGGATGCCAAAGCACCGACCGCAGCCAAGCCACCTCGAAACAGCCGGCCCGTCTCTTTTTCACTTCGCAAGGGCGCACGGCCCTGATCAACGCCGACGGCACGGGGCTTCGTTACTTTGATTTCAAAGTGCCGGATCAGGTTACTTGGCAGCCGGGGCCATTCCTCTCCGATGGGCGGCGCGTGATCTTTCTCAGCATGGAGGCGCGGCGCGATGGTCCGGGCCGGCCGTTCGCGGAGTATTACCACCAGACCCCGACGCACCTCTGGCTCTACGATCTCAAAAGCGACACGTTGACCGAAATCACCCAGCGCGAACGGTTGGCGGTTTTCTACACCCCGGCGCTGTTGGTGGGGGACGATCGGTTGCTGGTCCAAGTGGTGCGCGATCAAGGCGGCCAGATTTTCAGCATGAACCTGGATGGCAGCGACGCGCGGGAATTCACTCGCGTGGGTGAAGGGCTTCCCTACGGCCTAAGCCTCAGTCCGGATGGCCGCCGCGTGGCGTATCATCTCGCCAGCCCGCAAGGGTACCAAATCTGGACCAGCGATCGGCTTGGCACGAATCGCATCCGCGTGGCGGCGCACCCTGAGCAGCTTTACTTCGGCACGAGCTGGTCGCCGGACGGCCAGTGGATTCTCTATCAAGGATGCCACTTCAAAACCGATCCCGGCCACGATTGGTCGGACGTTTGCATTGGCCGTCCCGATGTCCCCGAACATCGCGTGCTCACTGCGGGACAAGCCATGTGGTTCGCGGCGACCTACGGCGACGCCGAGCACCGCGGCGGCGGGTCAAACCAACCGACCTGGACGAGCGACGGACAAATCCTCTTTCCGCAAAGGCTTCCCGGCTCGAAGGTGCCGTGGGAGTTCCAATCGCAGCGACCCGACACCGACCATTTCAATCGCGACTTCAAACCAGGACAGGCGCTTGGGGGCGTGGATATTTGCCGACTCAACCCAACCAACGGCGCCGTTTCCCGGCTCACGCGGAGCGCGCCTGCCGTTTGGGATTTCCGGGCCAGCGAATCGCCGGATGGAGCGGCCATCGTTTTCTGCCGTGCCGCAACCGGCGGAGTGCCCGCGATTTGGGTGATGAACGCGGACGGAAGCAACCAGCGCCGGCTAACTCAGGGGCTTGGCGACCAGGGCGCGGACCATCCCCGATGGTTGCCCGCGCCAGCGTAATTGACGAGCGGCCCGCCCGCGCCGCAGGCCGGATTGAACCAGCTCATTATGGCCCGGAGCGCGGCGGGGTCGTCTCGACCAACCGCCGCCCGCCCGCACAAAACCTGGCGGGTTCTTGTGTCCACGCACTGCGACTGGTCTTCGCCACCGCCGCGCTCCGCCAAAACAAGAATTGCTGGGGTTGAAACGGTCCTGACACCGGCCCCGGTCACGTCGGGCTTTGCGTTGAAGCCCCCTCCGGTCTGCGCACCTGCCGACTGAACTTTTCGCCCCCCCAGCATCCGGGCCTGGCTGTGCCCGCAGACGGGCGCACTCCGCCACACTGCGGCAACGTCGTCTCGGCCCTCCCCCGCCCGGGATCACACCAAGATTCTGGGCAGGTCTGGATTTCTTATTGTTTTGGCGCGGGGCTTTGCTACCTTTTGCGCCGTTGACGGGGAGCATTTTCCACCGAAGCAAAAACCAAAACGCACAACTAACTCAATTAGATTTATGGAAAAAACATCGAAATCAAATAAATACGTTTACAACTGGGGCAACAAAAAAGCGGACGGCGATGGCTCGATGAAGCCGTTGCTGGGCGGCAAGGGCGCAAACCTCGCCGAGATGACGCGCATCGGCCTGCCGGTGCCGCCGGGCTTCACGATCACCACCGAGGTGTGCACTTATTTTTACGCGCACAAGCAAACCTACCCGACAGAACTCCAGGGCCAGATGCAGGCAGGCATCGCTAACATGGAGCGCATCATGGGTTGCAAATTCGGCGACGCCAAAGCCATGCCGTTGCTCGTCGCCGTGCGCTCGGGGGCGCGGGATTCGATGCCGGGCATGATGGATACGATTTTGAATCTCGGGCTCAATGACCAGACGGTGCTCGCGCTGGCGGCGGCGACGAAGAATGAGCGGTTCGCGTGGGATTGCTATCGCCGGTTCATCCAGATGTATGGCGACGTGGTGCTCGGCGTGCAGAAAAAAGAAGGGGAAGATCACGAACCGTTTGAGACCGCCATCCACGAATACAAGCACGAGGTTTATCACAAGGACATTATTGACAGCGAGCTCACGGCGGCCGATCAGGCTGAACTCGTGAAGCGTTTCAAAGCGCTCGTCAAGGAACGCACTGGCAAAGGTTTCCCGAATGATCCGTGGGAGCAATTGCGCGGCGCGGCGGGCGCGGTGTTCGGCTCCTGGATGAATGACCGCGCGACGGTCTATCGCCGCAAATACAACATCCCGACGGAATGGGGCACGGCCGTCAACGTGCAGGCGATGGTCTATGGCAACACTGGCGAGACTTCCGGCTCGGGCGTTGCGTTCACGCGCAATCCCGCGAACGGCACGAACGAATTCTACGGCGAATTTCTCATCAACGCGCAGGGCGAAGACGTGGTCGCCGGCGTGCGCACGCCGGAGCCGGTGTTGAAGTTGAAGGCCCAAATGCCGGCGTCCTACGCGGAATTGATGAGCGTCCGCAAGACGTTGGAAAAGCATTTCAAGGACGTGCAGGACATCGAGTTCACGATCCAGGAAGGCAAGCTGTTCATGCTCCAGACGCGCAACGGCAAGCGCACCGCCATGGCCGCTCTCAAGTTCTCGATGGACATGGTGAAGGAGAAGCTTATTGACTGGGAAACCGCGATCCTGCGCAACCCGGCCGATCAACTCGACCAGTTGCTCGCCCCGGTGTTCGATCTCGCCGAGGTCAAGAAGGCCAAAGCGGTGGCGTCTGGTTTGCCTGCCGGTCCGGGCGCGGCTTCCGGCACAGTCTATCTCAACGCGGACCGGGCCGTGGTCGCCGCGGAACGGGGCGAGAAGGTGCTCCTCGTTCGCAATGAAACGTCCCCCGAAGACCTGCGCGGCATGATTGCCGCCGAAGGCATTCTCACGGCCAAGGGCGGGGTGAGTTCGCACGCCGCGCTCGTGGCCCGGCAGATGGGCAAGGTTTGCGTCTGCGGCGCCAGCGCGCTGGAAATTGATTACGCGACCAAGACCGTTAAGGCTTCGGGCCAGACGTTCAACGAAGGCGAGTTCATGTCCATTGACGGCACCAGCGGCATCGTCTATGGCGGGTCCATCAAGACCGCGCCCTCCGAAATCATCACCGGGCTGTTGCACGGCGACAAAGCCGCGCAGGGGACGGAGAAGTTCAAGAACTTCCTGCAGCTCATGAAGTGGTGCTCCAAGGTGACGAAACTCCAAGTCCGCACGAATGCCGACACGCCGGAGCAGACCGAGAACGCCATCGCGTTTGGCGCAACGGGCATCGGCCTGACGCGCACGGAACACATGTTCTTCGAGGGCGACCGCATTGACGCGATGCGCGAAATGATTCTCGCCGACAACGTGGCGGATCGGAAGAAAGCCCTCGCCAAGCTGCTCCCCTATCAGCGGGATGACTTCACGGGCATCTTCAAAGCCCTCAAGGGTTTTCCGGCGACCATCCGCTTCCTTGACCCGCCGCTGCACGAGTTCCTGCCGCATGACGAGAAGGCGCAAGCCGCGCTCGGGGCAAAGCTTGGGGTTTCGGCGGAGAAGATCGCCAAGCGCGTGGCGCAGTTGCACGAGTTCAACCCGATGCTCGGCCATCGCGGTTGCCGCCTTGGGATCGCATATCCGGAAATCACCGAGATGCAGGCCCGCGCCGTCTTTGAAGCTGCGGCGGACGTGGCGAAAATGAAGATCAAGGTGAAACCTGAAGTCATGATCCCGCTCGTCGGGTTCAAACGGGAACTCGATCTGCAAGTTGAGATCGTCCATCGCGTGGCCAAAGCAGTCATGGCGGAGAAGAAAACCAAATTCGCTTACATGGTCGGCACGATGATCGAAGTCCCGCGCGGCGCGCTCACCGCCGATGAGATCGCGCAGACCGCCGAGTTCTTCAGCTTCGGCACGAACGACCTCACCCAGACCGCGCTCGGCATCAGCCGCGACGACATGGGCAACTTCCTCCTGCCCTACGTGGAAAACGAGATCTTCAAGAAGAACCCGTTTGCCACGCTCGATCAGGTGGGCGTCGGCCAGCTCATGCAGATGGCGGCTGAAAAGGGCAACAAGACCCGCCCGGGCATCAAGCTGGGCATCTGCGGTGAACACGGTGGCGACCCGGACTCCGTCAAGTTCTGCCATCGCATCGGCCTGAACTATGTGAGTTGCTCCCCGTATCGCGTGCCCGTCGCGCGCCTAGCTGCCGCGCAAGCCGCCATCGAAGAAAAGCGTCAGGCAAAGGTCGCGAAGAAAAAGTAACGCCCTGGCGTCGGCACTGCCGAGCCGCATCACGACTGAAGAATCAAGCAAGCCGCTCCGGGAAACCGGAGCGGCTTTTTGATTGGGGCGCGGCTGTGGGCGAAGACCCAGCCGGAGCCCGGCGAGTTGGTGGAGGTTCACGGCATGCCTGGGAGTCGGCTTGAAAAGCCCGACGACGGATTGCGACCGTCCTCGGGCACAGCATGGCAACGACGTTTGGCGGTTGGCTTAGTTCCGGCCGCTTGCCCCCACTCCACCTTGCTGGGGCTGAGGCTGGCCACACTCCGGACCACAGCCGCGTTTGAGCACATCCGAATTCCGGCTTGGGCCAGAAACCCGCTGGCGCGCGTTTGCCCGCAAGCGCGGACTCCGTGAAAACTTGAATCCCCATCTCCGTCATGAAGAAGAAGGCCCTGTCCAACCGATTGATGAAGCTCTTGACTGAGGCCAAGGACCCGCGCGTGATTGGCGATGGCAAGACGTTTGATCAACCACCGTGAACCGATATTGCCCCAGACCGGTAAAACAATGCTGGCCTGCCCGTCCTCATCGGCATATCGTGCCGCCATCAGCTCGACGCAACAGTCCAACTCTCCGCAAGGGCGGAGCGACCAAGGGGAACAGCTACCCCTCTGGTGCGTCGGCTCAAGGCATACCGCTTTCACACTGATCGAACTATTGGTGGTGATCGCGATCATCGCCATCCTTGCCGCGATGCTCCTACCCGCGCTGGCCAGAGCCAAAGGGAAAGCCCAACAGACCTATTGCCTCAACAATCTCAAACAGATTGGCCTGGCGATCTCGATGTATGGGTCTGATTACAAGGAACGGTTTCCGTATTGCAAGAGTTGGGGCAAAGCCTGGGGCAGTGATCACGCACTCGGCACGGCGTATTTGCCGGAGTTGCTTGAACCTTACATAGGTCGGAACAACGGCAGCAACCAACCCCCGGCTACTAAGCCGTCCACCAGCATCTACGTTTGCCCGGCGGGAATTGAGGCTAAAGATCCGGCGGTAAGCGGCTATGCCACCATGCTCAAGGACAACGACTACCTCACGTATGTGTGGAACCACATCTACCTGACGGCGGATCAATCCGGCTATGACGTGCAGCATCCGGTCAGCGGACGCCACACAACTGCGGTCATCAACGCCTCAACGGCGGTGCTGGTGTGGGAGATGCCTTACTGGACCGCGGCGGCGGCGCCGCACCGCCTCCGGCAGAATTTCGTTTTCGCCGACACCCATGCCGCGCCGGAAAAGCGCCTAGTCAAGGAGGTGGATTGGTGGGCTTACCACAGCCGCCGGGGTTGGGATGACAGCACTACCGGACTTTAGTTGGATACCGCACGATGGATTTGCGGCCCTCGTAGCGCAGGCTTTCAAGGCCGAAAAGGACCCAGTGACAAACAAACCGCGTTGGCTTGGCAAGTGAACCTGGACGTGCATGTGATCCTGCCCGAAGCACCGCTAAAGCCGGGCGTCAAAAAAGGCACCGCTTTGAGGTGCAGAAGCAGAAAGTTGATAACCCGCTGCCGTTCCCGTTTCCGAGCTACCTGAAGATCCCCAACCTCCCCGGCGCAGATTGTCTGACCGTATTGCACCCGCTCAGATCCGGCCAACCGCCGCTGACCATCAAACGCTCCGGCACGCCCGACAACCCAGTGCTGGCAATCAATCAGGACAAACAGCAAGACCTCGTAGAACTGCACGAAGGTTGCGTCCTCGTAAAACGAAGCGGGCCGATCAAGTCAACAGTGCTCCTGAAAATTGAGAAACCGTAACCCGTCCCTCTCGTCGGGATTCGGCCAACCAACCCATGCTCGCAAAATCGAAGGTTGAGGTTTTAGGGCAAACCCGCTTCTATTGTCGCCGATGAATGTAAGTCCACTCAGCCAACGGCTCGCGGTTTGTAGCTGGTCGCTCCAGCCGACGAGTCCTCAGGATTTGATCGCCAAATTATCGGAAATCGGCGTGCGCCGCGTTCAGCTCGCGCTCGATCCGTTGCGCGACGACCCCGCGGTGTGGGGCAAGACGCCCCAACTGTTCCAGCAAGCCGGCATCGCGATTGTGTCCGGGATGTTCGGTTGCGTCGGGGAAGATTACTCCACGCTCGACACCATCCGCGTCACGGGCGGCATCGCCCCGGATTCAACTTGGGAGCAGAACCGCAAGAATATCCAAACCTCCGTCGCGCTGACCCAACGACTCGGGCTGAAGCTCGTCACGTTTCACGCCGGCTTTTTGCCGCACGATGAGCGCGATCCGAACTTTGCGAAACTCAAACAGCGCTTGAGCGAAGTGGCGGAGATGTTCAGCGCCCGCGGCATTGCGTTGGGGTTGGAGACGGGGCAGGAAACCGCCCCCGCGCTGGCTGATTTGCTGCAGCACCTCAACCGCCCCAACGTGGGTGTGAATTTCGATCCCGCCAACATGCTGCTCTACGACAAGGGTAATCCCATCGAGGCGCTGCGCACGCTCGGACCGTGGATTCGCCAGGTCCACATCAAGGACGCCCTCCGCACGAAAGTCCCCGGCACATGGGGTGAGGAGGTCATGGCCGGCACGGGCGAAGTAGATTGGCCCGCGTTTTTTGCGACCCTCCAGGAAGTCGGTTTCAACGGCGATCTGGGCATTGAGCGCGAAGCCGGGGATCGCCGCGTGGCGGACATCCGCGCAGCGCGCGAAATGGTGGAGAAAATTTCAGGTTAAACCCGAAGCATTCCCAAGCGCCGAACTCAATTTCATGAACAACACCAATTCTCCAACCACGGGCAAGTCCGTGAACATTGCCATCGTGGGCCTCGGGTTCATGGGCATTACGCACATCAAATCGTATCAACAAATCCCCGACGCGCGGATCGTGGCGGTGTGCGACGCGGTGCGGTTGCCGGTGGACGGCATCCTAACGGGCGTCAGCGGCAACATCCACGGCGCGGATGCTGTCAATCTCGGCAAGGACATCCGGAGTTACCAGAATCTGGAAGCCCTGCTCGCGGATGGGCAATTCGACTTGGTGGATTTGTGCGTGCCGACGCCCTTGCATGTGCCCCAAACGACTGCGGCTTTTCAGGCAGGCAAACATGTCCTCTGCGAAAAACCGCTGGCGCGCACCTCCGCCCAGGCGCGGGAAATCGTGAACGCGGCGAAATTGGCCAAAGGATTTTTTATGCCGGCCATGTGCATGAGATTCTGGCCGGGCTGGTCGTGGCTCAAGGACCTCGCCGCCCAGAATACTTACGGGAAGATTCTCACCGCCCGATTCCGCCGCGTCTCCGCGCCTCCCGGTTGGAGTCGCGACAGCTACTTCAAGGGCGGCGATTCCGGCGGGGCGTTGCTCGATTTGCACATCCATGACACGGACTTCGTGCAATTCCTTTTTGGCCGGCCGACCAGCGTGTTCTCCACGGGCCAGAGCCGGTTCAGCGGCGCGATTGATCACGTCGTCACGCAATACAAAGTCGCAGGCGGCGCCACGGTTTACGCGGAGGGAAGCTGGCTGATGACGAGTGGCTTTAACATGTCCTACACGGTCATGTTCGAGCAGGCGACGATTGACTTCGACAGCGCTCGCGGGACGGACGCAGTGCAATTGATGGAAGAAGGCCAGCCGACCCGCACGGTCAAACCGGAAGGCGTGGATGGTTACGTCGGAGAACTGAGCCATCTCATCAGCGCGATCCAATCCGGCCAGCCACCGACCGTAGTTACGGCGCAGGATGGCTTGAGCGCGGTGGAGATTTGCGAAGCGGAGGAGAAATCCATTCAGACCGGCCAAGTAGTGGAGCTCTAACTCGCGCGGTTCACTGGAATCTGGCGTGGTAAAGGCGCCGGGAGTAATTGGCGGAGGCCGCGTCGCTAAAGCTGACCGACCCGACGCTCTCGAGCGTTCGTCGCCAACGGGGTCCAGTTCACAAGGTTCGTTGCGCCTTCGATGACCACGGGCGGGCCCGGCACACCCAACAGGCTCAGTCCGCCCGGCCTTGCGAGCGGCCCATGATCACCCCGCGCTCGACGTTGACTTCCTGCTGAAACGGATTCTTCTGCCAGTCGCGGTTCACGTCCCAACCGAAGGCGATGAAGAACTTGTTGATGAAGTCGGTGCGGACCTCGGATTCCTGGTAGGCCGGCGACAGATAGCGGCCCTGGTTCGCCGCGAAATCCGCCACGAGCGGTTGAACTTGGGCAAAGGCTTCGTCGAAAGTCGGCTTCACGATGCGCCGCGTAGCAAGTGCGCCCGCCGCCGGATCCCTGCTCCAAAAATTCACTCACCCAGGAAGATCGGCCGCACATGACGCTCGAAGAGGTTGTGCGTCACGCCCTGCGCAATTTCGTCTCGATGGCGCTGCACCAAACCGAGGTAACGCTCCGATTTGTGGGCCGCAACTTTATAGCCGACGTGCAGCAGTTGACGGAGGTGCGGATTGAATTCTCCGCACT
>CAIKLQ010000985.1 GCA_903828255.1 uncultured Verrucomicrobiota bacterium | reverse complement strand
GGGTCAATCTCGGTGACAATGACGCGCGCGCCGAATCCGCGGAGCGAATGGGCGCAGCCCTTGCCAACGTCGCCGTAACCCGCGACGACCGCGACCTTGCCGGCGATCATCACGTCGGTGTCGCGCTTGACGCTGGCAACCCGCGATTCGCGGCAGCCGTAAAGGCTGTCGAACTTGGACTTGGTG
This sequence comes from uncultured Verrucomicrobiota bacterium, assembly GCA_903828255.1. GTDB lineage: Bacteria > Verrucomicrobiota > Verrucomicrobiia > Limisphaerales > JADLHS01 > CAIKLQ01. The sequence goes on along the minus strand of CAIKLQ010000985.1, from coordinate 19,066 downwards.
ACGGAGTCGTTGACGTTGATGGCAGGCACGAGAAGCTTGCCCTGCTCCAGCATCTGGTAGAGGCGATGCACGCCGGTGGTGGTTTCTTCGGAAACACCTTTCCAGTCTTTCACGACTTCGTGCCAGAAACCGGGGCGTTCCTTGGCGACCTTCTTCAAGAGCGCCTTGATAACCGCGATTTCGTGGTTGTCGCTGGGCGAGTTGACCCAAGTATCGCCGTTTTCGAGTTCGTAGCCTTTGTGAATGAGGAGGGTGGCGTCGCCGCCGTCGTCCACGATGAGTTGCGGGCCTTGGTTGCCGGGATGCGTGAGCGCGGCCAGGGTGAAGTCCCAGTATTCTTCGAGCGTTTCGCCTTTGTGCGCGAACACCGGAAGGCCGGCTTTCGCAATCGCGGCGGCGGCGTGGTCTTGCGTGGAGAAGATGTTGCAGCTCGCCCAGCGGACGGACGCGCCGAGTTCAACGAGCGTCTCGATAAGGATCGCCGTCTCAATGGTCATGTGCAACGAGCCGGTGATGCGGACGCCTTTGAGCGGTTTGGTCACGCCATACTTCTTACGGATGGACATAAGGCCGGGCATTTCGTGCTGGCAAACTTCGATGGTTTTGCGACCCCACTCGGCGAGTGAGAGATCGCGCACGGCGAAGTCAGGTTTGGACTTACCGTTGCCGTTCTTGAGTGCGGTCTTGACGGTTTTCGAGCGGGGAGGGGAGAGTTTGATGGTTGCCATATTCGGGGTGCGTGATGCGTAATGCTTGGAAAAATCAGTTGAGTTTCAGGGCGCTGCGGAGGTCCTTGACCTTGTCGGTCTTTTCCCAGGTGATGTCTTTATCGGTTTTGCCGAAGTGGCCGTAGTTGGTCGTCTTCGCGTAGATCGGACGAAGCAGGTCGAGCTGCGTGATGATGCTCGCCGGTTTGAAGCTGAACACTTCGCGCACGGCGTTTTCGATGTCGGCATCCGTGATGCCGTCAATCGCCGTGCCGAACGTGTTGATGCACACGCTGACTGGCTCGGGATAACCGATGGCATACGCGAACTGAATCTCCGCGCTGCTGGCGATGCCCGCCGCGACGATGTTCTTCGCGACATAGCGGCCCATGTAAGCGGCGCTGCGGTCCACCTTGCTCGGGTCTTTGCCAGAGAACGCGCCGCCGCCGTGACGACCCATGCCGCCGTAGGTGTCCACGATGATTTTGCGACCGGTCAATCCAGTGTCGCCCTGCGGCCCGCCGACGACGAAGCGGCCAGTGGGATTGATGAGAAACATCGTATTCTTGGTGAGCAACCGCGGGGGCAGGACCTTTTTGACGATTTCCTCGATGCAGAATTCTTCAATGGTCTTGTGCGTCACGTCATGTGCGTGTTGCGTGGAGATGACGACGTTGGTGATTTCCACCGGTTGATCATTCACGTATTTCACCGAAACCTGGCTCTTCGCGTCGGGGCGCAGCCACGCGACCTTGCCACTCTTGCGAATCTTGGTGAGCGCGCGGCCGAGTTTGTGCGCATACATGATGGGAGCGGGCATCAACTCGGGGGTTTCCTTCGTCGCGTAACCGAACATCAAGCCCTGATCGCCAGCGCCTTGCTCGGCCTTTTTCTTGCCTTCGGCCTTGCGTGCGTCCACCCCCTGCGCGATGTCGGGGGACTGCGAGGTAATGGCGTTCATGATGAGCACCTTGTCGGCGTGAAACACGTCGTCGTCGTGCGTGTAGCCGATGTCGCGGATGGCGTTGCGGGCGATCTCGTTGAAGTCGAGCTTCGCCTTGGTCGTGATCTCGCCGCCGACGACCACGAGGTTGCTCTTGGCGTAGGTCTCGCAGGCCACGCGGCTGTATTTGTCCTGTGCGAGGCAGGCGTCCAACACGTAATCGGAAATCGTATCGCACACTTTGTCCGGGTGGCCTTCGCCAACGGACTCCGAAGAAAAAATAAAGTTTTTGCTCATATAGTTTTGCGTTTGTTTGTCGTCGTTAAACCGTCATATTCACGTATCTGGATAGGATGATATAAAGAATTTAAGGCGCGTCAAATGGTTTTCTGAAAAAAGTTCCGGGGGCGGAAGGCTTGAATTGACCGTCCGGTTCTGGCAAACAAGTGACATGCGAAAAGCCGTGCGCAAGATACCGCCTGTCCACAGTCATCCGTGGATTGACTTCGTGGATTTGCTGGTGCATCGCGCCATGTCCCGGAAGATTCGCCGCGAACCAAAGCTGTGCGGACGTGCCCAGCGCACCCTGGCCCGCGGGGAAAAGGTAAAGCGCGCCTGTCCACCGCCGTTGCGGGAGTGGCAGGGAATTCTCGTCGAGAAGGACCTGAAAACAGTCGTGCGTATCCTGACGCGGGCTGATGAGGAAGGCGCTCGCAACGATCCCCGACGGCTGGCTGGATCGGATGATTCCTTTTCGCACCCTGCGAACGGATGGCGGGACGGCGTGGGGTCTCGAACCGTACGATCTGTTCGTCAGCAAGCTTGTTGCGTGGCGGGAGAAGTATCAGCAATTCCTCCGGGCGATGTTCAAGCACAAGCTCGCCAAGCTCGCGGTCGTTTTGAACCGCATCGAAGACTTGCCCGGGCCCGCAGACCGGCGGGAGGAGTTGAAGAACTTGTTGCGGAGTCCCGCACCAGCCGGGCAAAATCCCGTCGGCGAAAATAGCTCATGACCTCCACCCTCAAATCGCTTCGCGCGCTGTCCGATCTCACGCGCCTGCGCATCGTGGCGCTGTTGGAGAAGGACGAAGTGTCGGTCAACGAACTCCAGGAAATCACGCGCCTCGGCCAGTCGCGCATCTCGACGCATCTGGGTTTGCTCTCGGACTGCGATCTCGTGCGGTCGCGGCGCGAGGGGAAGCGGACGTTCTACCGGCTCAATCCGCAGGCGGATACCGTCGCGAGCGAGTTTATCCAACTGGCCATTCGCGGCGCGAAGGAACTGGCGGAGCACGGCAGCGACCAGATCAATCTCAAGCGGATCCTTGCCCGCCGCCACGAACAGGCGCAGGTGTTTTTCAACCAGGTGGCGGGGCGCTTTGATCGCGTGTATGGGCCGGGGCGTTCGTGGCCGGCGTTCGGACAATTGCTGTTGCGGATTCTGCCGCCGCTGGTCGTGGCGGACCTCGGCGCGGGCGAGGGATTGTTAAGCGAGTTGCTGGCGCGGCGCTGCAAAAAGGTCATCGCGGTGGACAACTCGGAGAAGATCGTCGCGTTTGGCGCGGCGAAGGCGAAGAAGAACGGGTTGAAGAATCTGGAGTTTCGCCTGGGGGATTTGCAGAACCCGCCCGTTGAAGCCGGGAGCGTGGACTTGGTGATCTTGAGCCAGGCGCTGCATCACGCCGAAGATCCGGCGGCAGCGCTGGTCAGCGCGGGCAGGTTGCTCAAGCCGCACGGACAGATTCTGATTCTCGAATTGCTCAAGCACAATTTCACCGAAGCCCGCAAGCTCTATGGCGACCGGTGGCTGGGGTTTGCCGAGAGCGATCTGCATCGCTGGCTGGAGGCGGCGGGTTTCAAGTCCATCGAGATCAGCGTCGTCGCGCGCGAGGAACAAGCCCCGCATTTTCAGACCCTACTCGCGGGCGGCGAAAAGGCTTGAGCCGGCGATTCCTTAAACCGGCACCAGGGCGGTCCAACTGGTCCGGCCGAACTTCCCCAGAAACTTTTCCCGCATCGTCTCGGCGGCTTTCATGCCTTCCACGATGGCGAAGGTTGTCGAACCGCTGCCAGACATGAGCACGGCTGCGGCGCCTTGGCCGCGCAGAAAATCTTGGAACAGGCCGAGCAAGGGATATTTTTCTAGCGCTGGGGCTTCAAGGGAGTTGTAAAATTCCTTTCCCGCCGCGTCCAGATCGCCGCCGCGCAAGCGGGCGATGAGTTGGGCCGCGCGCCCGGAGCGCCCGTTCAAAGCTGCCGGGAAACGAGCGAGGGTTTGATACGCCCAAGGGGTGGAAATTCCGAACCCGGGATGAATCAGAAGAAAAACGGTGCGGCGCAAAACAGAAAAGGCTTCGAGCGGTTGAATGGTTTCGCCGCGACCGGTGGCGAGGGCCGGGCAGGCTTGCAGGAAGAATGGCACATCGGAGCCGAGGGCGGTGGCCAATTCCAGAAGCTGTTCCGCCGCCAGCGGTCCGTCAAACAATTCATTCAAACCCAGCAGCGTGGTAGCGGCGTTGCCACTGCCGCCACCCAGGCCGGCGGCCAGCGGAATTTTTTTTTCCAGATGAAGCGTCACCCCGGCTTGAATTTGCGCGGCTTGCAGAAACTGGGTCGCTGCGCGGTGGACGAGATTGCGCTCATCGGTGGGCAAGGCGGCGTCGCTGCAGGTCAGTTCCACGCCGGTCCCGCGCCGCTCGAACGCCAGTCGGTCGCAGAGATTGACCGGGTGCATGACGGTTTCCAGTTCATGAAAACCATCGGTTCGCTTGCCGAGAATGTTGAGCAACAGGTTGACTTTACAGGGTGAAAGTTTTTCCAGCGGCATGGCGGTGGGAGACAGCGTTAAAGTGGTTCAACAGTCCGTCGGGAGAAAGCAAAACGCGCCAACGGTGAAGCTGGCGCGTTCTGAAAGCGGGAAACCATCCGGTCAGTTTTCAAAAATATGGAAGCGGCTGCCGGGAAACCATGGGGCGATGTCGCCACCGCTGAAACCGATCGCCGTGTCGGTGGCGAAAGTCGCGTCCTCGACGAGGCGCGGCTTGTAGCTGTCCGGGTAAACCGGGTTGGGCTTGAAATGCCGCGTGGCCACGGGTTCGTACGAAGGAATCGGGAAAGTTACAATTTCATAAATGCCGATGCCCGTGCGGGCCAAGCTGCGATTGAATCCCTTCACCAAGCTCGAGGCGTAACGGTTTTCAGGCTCAAACAACGAGTTCTGCTCAACCGTCCGGCGCATTTCGCCCAAGCGAACGATTTCGTAAGTATTGCTCAGCCCACGGCCGAGTTTCTTTTCGGGACCGGCGCATCCAGTGGCCAGGAAACCCGTGATCACTACCGCACCAAGAACAGCTAGCGTTTTTTTCATAGGTCGTTCAGTTGCTTGGGAGATTACGCGGATTCATTTTTATGTAAAGCGGGATTTTTTTTGGGCGGCGCGGGTTGGTTCAAGTGGCGATAGTGGGGTCCGGGTGATGCTCGACGCAAGCCGTCACCCCGCTTCACTCCGAGCTTTCCGCTGCTTCGCGTTTCCGATCTCGCCGCTCCCAGTACCAGGCAATCCACACGCTGATCTCGTAAAGCACTTGCAGAATGATCGCCATCACCACCTGCGTGAAAACTTCTGGCGTGGTCAGTAGCGCGCCGAGAATCAGGTTGACCACGATCATGTACCGGCGCAGGGCGCTGAGTTTCTGGTAATCGAGGATGCCGATCTTCACCAACGCCAGCAGGACTACGGGCAGTTCAAAGCCCAGGCCCATGCCGAGCATGAATTTGGTCACGAAACTGAAATACGTTTCCGCCCGCCACTCCGGCACTTTTACGCCCATCCACAGCGCAAATAGTTCGGCGAATTTCAGCGCCCGCGCGAGCACGAAGAAATAACAGAAACTCACGCCGGCAAAAAACAATCCCACGCCCACCGCGCAGGCGCGCAGAATGTATTTCTTCTCCCGCACCTTCAAGGCCGGCAAAATAAATTGCGCCAGGAAGTAAAAAATTATCGGCGACGTGAACAGAATTGCGCCGTAAAAGGCCAAGTGCAGCGAGGACATGAACGGGGCAGCCGGGTCGAAGTAAACTAACTCCGTCGCGCTGGCGAGTTTGATCTCCTCCGAGGGATCAGGGTTCACGCTGACGCCTACAAAGATATTCGTGCCCACCTGGACGGGCTCCACTTGGATCACGGTGATCGCGTTGGTGCCGAGGTCGAGCGGCCCGATATGATTGGTCGCCGGCTCGATGGTGGCGAGGGTATTGGTGCCAAAACGGACCAGCGCTTTTTGAGTGTGCCCGGTCTGGATCAACGCGGCTTGCTGAAGCGGACGTTTGAGAATCCAGACGATTTGCGCTGTGCCATAAAGGCAAACGATTAGCCCGACGAGCAACGCCGACCCGCTCTTGACCAGCAGCCAGCGCAGGTCTTCGAGGTGTTCGAGAAACGTTTTGACCGGCCCGCCGCCTTCCTCAAAGTCATCGGGAGGCGGCTCTTCAGTGGGATCAGCCATGAAAAAACCTGAGATCGGGTTTCAATCAGGCTTTGTGGGCTGAAGAGGTCTGGGCGGTCGTCTGGGTGTTGGGGTTGGTGGAAGGTGCGGGTGCGGGCGGCAGTTCTTCGCCGGCGCGCTGGATTTCATCGGTTACTTCGCGCGACGCCTTCTTGAATTCGTTGATGCCTTTGCCCAAGCCCTTGGCAAATTCAGGAATTCGTTTCGCGCCAAAGAGAACCAAGATGACAACCATCACCAAGACGAGTTCGCCACCGCTCAAACCTAACACTGCTAAATTTGTATTCATAATTTACCTGTCGCACCAAACTCTAAACCGCCGAACGCGGCGAGTAAAGAACCAAAACGGGGCCGGAGACTATCCAACACCCAAACCACTTCAAAAAACCTTCATGCCCGGGTACCCAATTCAATGGGGTCCTTGGATATTTGCCTTTTCACTTGGCCCGCAACACCACGAACTCGCCACGCCGGTTCTGCGCGTGAGCCGCCTCGTCATGGCCGGGGACGAACGGCTTGTCCTTGCCGTACGAGCGGGTGACGATTTTGCTGTCGTCCGCGCCCGATTGCTTCAAGGCCTCGCGCAACGCCAGCGCGCGATGTTCGCCGAGCGCGCGATTGTATTCGTCCGTGCCCCGTTCGTCGCAGTGGCCCTCGACCAACAGGGCGTCGTTCGGGTTGGCCTTCAGATAATCCGCCACGGCCTGCACATGCCCATGCTCGCTGCTGCGGATCGCGTGGCTGTCGAAAGCAAAGTGGACGGTGTGGGCCGCCAAGATTTCGCGGAGTTGATTCATGTTTTCGGGATTGATATCCGTCGGCAACGCGCTGGGGCCCGATCCGGCCCCCGCTCCTGCTCCTGCGCCCGGACCGGGTCCTGATCCCGGTCCCGGTCCCGGTACCAGCCCCGTACCCCGGTCAAGCGGTGGCGTCGGGGTCAACTCCGGCGTTGGCGGCTTGATGCCATAGCCTGTAATGGGTGTGGTGGGTGGAGTTTTGTGTTTGCAACCGGTCGCTACGAACGTCAGCACTAGACCGATGGCGAGTAAATACGTCAGTTTGTTTGTTTTCATGTTTTGATCTTTTTTGGGAAGGGCGTTTTTATTTCGCCCAACTGGGTTGTGAGTTGCTTCCCGAAATTCGGGCAATATCTTTCGTTTGTTTTGTCGGCACGTCAAGCAAAGAGAGGGTCCGGCGTCCGCCTTGCCGGCGCACCATCACGACCGTGCGCGAGTTCGGGGACCACGACGGGTCTTCGCCGCTGACCAGCACCGTCGCGGTGCCGCCCGCGGCCGGCACCACGCAAATCTCGAAGCCGCCCATTTGCGCCGTGAACACGATCCACTTGCCATCCGGCGACCAGTCTGGTTCGGAAGGGTTCGATACGCCGCTGGTGGAGATGCGTTGCACGGCCCCGCCTGATGCGGAGATTTTACACAGGGACCGACGCTCATTGATTTTCGCGGCGAAACAAATCCATTGGCTGTCCGGCGACCAGCAGGGCGAGGATTCGTCTTCCTTCGTCTTGGTCAATTGCTTCAAACCGGTGCCGTCCGCGGTGGCGACATAGAGGTCCACCGCGCCGCCCTTGCTCAAAATCATCGCCACTTTCGAGCCGTCCGGCGAGGGCGCAGGGCTGATGTTGGAGCCGGGGTAGCGCGCCACCGGGGTGCGCTGGCCGGTGCTCAGGTCGTGGCGGTAAATGTCCGGGCTGCCCAGTTTGTAGGTGGTGTAATAAAGCGCTTTCCGCCCCGGGGACCAGGCGGGCGCGGCCACGATGGCGTTGTCACTCGTGATGGCTTGAGCACTGCCGCCGTCAAAGTCGGAGATGTAAATTTCCCCGCTCGTGCCCTTGTCGGCCTTGTAGGCGATCATCGTTGTGCCAATGCCTTTGCGACCAATCGCTGCGAGGAAGTCATCCACGAACGCGTGCGCCTGCCGCCGCAACGCCGCGCCGGTGTAGCTTTTGTTCACGAGGATGGACTTGTTGATCCGGTCGGTGGCGCGGCCGGTGAGATCGCCGCTATTGCTGCCGCTCAGGAGAAACTGCGCCTCGTCCGCCCCGGTGAACTTGAAGCCTTGAACGGCTAGGTCGAACTGAATCACGTCTCCGGCTTCGCCGGTGAAACCGGAGAGGGAGACGGGGATGGGTTTCTCGTTGCCGGGGAGGATGTGCCGATCAATGGGGATCGGCTCATCCGCGAAGGCCGCGCAGGCTAGTGCCACCAAGCCCATAGCTGCCGAAAATGTTTTTGTCATGCTGTTCATCCAGTTCCTCGTTTTGCTTTGACGTTGAATTTGATTGTCACCGTGCGCTGGCTTTCCTTCGCCTCGTCCGGGAGCGGCGCGGCAACGGTCACGCGTCGCAAAACCATTTCGACCGATTGATCGGCCAAAGCGTTTCCGGATCGTTGAATCAGCCGCCAATTCAGCACCTTCCCGTCCCGCGCAATTGTAATGCTGGCGGTTGCGGTTGCGTCGTCGTCCGTCACCCCGTCCGGCACAATCCACGCATCATCGTAAGCTTTCTTCACCTCGTCTCTAAAGTTGGCGTAGGGCACGCCGCCACCGCCGGGACCGGGCAATTTGATTTCCGTTGCTGACGAAAGCCCGCCGCGGAGATCGCTGGCGGTGTTTTTCGCGAGATTGGCGAAGCGGTTTCGTCTTTCGGCATCTGCATCCGCCTGAGAATCGGTGTCGACCTCCGGTTTCACTTTGGGAGTGGGGTTTTGGGGAGCGGAGTTCCTTGGCCGGACGATGGGTTTCAAGTCCACTTGCGGCTTCCTTTTCACTGGCTTGGTATCAAACGCTTCGGGGTCGGGCGTTTCGACTTTGGGCGGCGCCGGCTTTTCGATGCGCTGCGGAACCGGTTTTTCAACTCGCACGGGCTCGGCTCTCTCAACTCGCTGCGGTGGAGGAGCCGCCGGCGGCGTTTCAGTTTTCGGTTGAGCTGGAGGCGGATTGACCACTGGCGTTGGCGTCCTGACATTGGGACTGCCACCACCAGACAGCACTTGTTCGACGGTCCGATATGCCACGAAATCATTCGGCGGACGGTTGTCGTCCGGTTTGCTCGACGACAAGAACGCCGGGCCGACGAACAAAATCGCCAGCAACAAGGCGTGCATTCCGGTCGCGGCTAGGAAACATTTCTTTTGAGTACGGTTCATCGGCGCTCCGGGGGTTGGGTGCGCAGCGAGTACTTGGTCAGGCCGTTGCGTTGGCAGGCGTCAATCAGTGCCGTCAGATCCTTGGTCCGGCTATTTTCGTCCGCGCGAATGAAAATTATCAGAGTCGGGCGGTATTTGAAATCCTGGACGAGTTGCGCCACCAGTTGATCCAGCTTGATTGCCCGCTTGTTGATCGAATAAACGCCCTTCGGGTCAATTTCCACCGTGCGGATGTCTTCTTTCTTGAGTTGCTTGTCCGGCTGCGCGGTTGCCGTTGGCAGATTGACGCTCAAGCCCTTCTCCAGCAGCGGCGTGGTGATGATGAAGATGATCAACAACACGAACGCCAGATCGAGCAGCGGCGTGATGTTGATCTCGCTCAGCGTCACCAGGTGACTGCGTTGGGAAAAGCGGCGCATGGCTTAGGGTCTCAGGTGTCAGGAGCGAGGGGGCAGGTTGCGCCGAGGATTAAGACTAAAAAAAAGATTAAGATCAGGATTCGGATCCTGGTCCGAAACAGGGCTTTTTTTCTGAATCTTCATCTTTCTCTCGTCTCAATTCTCACTCATCACTCAAATACTCCGTCTCCATTTTGGAAACGATCTCCTGCGCAAAGTTGTCCAGCTCGACCGTCAGGACACGCAGGTTATGAACCAGCCAATTGTACCCGAACATCGAAGGAATCGCGACCAACAAACCGGCCACGGTTGTGATCAGCGCCGCCGAAACGCCCGGGGCCATTTCCACCAAACTTGCGCTCTGCGCCTGAGCGACCCGTCCGAACGTGCTCATCACGCCCCAGACCGTGCCCAGCAAACCGAGGAACGGCCCACCACTCACGGCAATGGCCAGGATGATGAGGCCGGATTCCAGCTTCAACGCTTCCTGCGCCACGGTGTTTTCCATGAGCCGTTTCACATGTTCCATGCTTTTGATCGAGACGTGTCGTTTGCGCGCCTCGCCGGCGGCGGACTTCAAGCGCGTATCCAATTCCACACTGCCCGCCTGATAGACGGCAAACAACGGGCAACCCTCCGCTTGAATTCGCCGGTCGAACAGATCGAGCACGGTCTTTTGCGTCTTGAACTCGGCGGTGAAATACTTGTTGAGCTGCTTGGCGCGGCGCATCTGGAAGGCTTTGTACGCCATGACGGACCACGCCATGATGGAAAAGAACATCAAAAAGATGATGATGATCTTCGCCTCAGGCGTGGCCTGATCCAAAATATAAAGGAGCTCCGCTTGTTTAGGAGGGCTCCCCGCGACAGCAAAACACGATGCGTTCATTGAACTACTAGCTTGGTCGGGAGGAACCGAATTTCGCCAAGAAGCAGTGCATCGAGCACTTTCTACGGACGTAGTCTTGGCAGCACTGTTCCCAAAAAGCAAAAACTATTTATTCACAAAATGCTTTTTCTTGGAACGACCCGCTTTAAGGCGGGCGGTCGTGCGGCTGACCGCTCGCTGCCCGAAGCCAGAACTCCAAACGGGACTTCCTCCCGCCCGCCTCCAGGTCGGACCCATCGGACAGCTCCGACCCGGTTGCCGAAACCCACTTTACACCGGCCCCGATTGCGCCAAACTACGCGCATGAAACTGTGGACCGCCCTTTTCGCAGCGCTGTTGCTGTGTGCCAGCCAACCGACGGCCCGCGCCGTCACGCAGACCAGTTCCGACTTAGGAAACCTGCCCGGCCGGCAAATCGCCGAGAACATTTCCTTGATCACCGGCGTCGCCATCTCGCCGTTGATGGGCGTGGGCGCGGTCGGGGCGTATCAATACTTCAACGCCAAGACCCCGGCGCAGAAGGCGAACCTGCCGTGGTTTGCCCACCCGCTGTTCTGGGCCCCGGCGCTCTTGCTCGTCGGCGCGTGCTTCCTCAAAGACACCGCCGGCACCGCCCTGCCCACCGCCGTCAAAAAGCCACTGGACGTGGCGGAAGCGGTCGAACACAAAATCAGCGGTCTTGTGGCCACTGGCGCATTCGTGCCGATTGCGGCCTCCATTTTCCACGCCAGCGGCGGCGACGGCGCCTCGCTGAGCGCTGCCGGTTTTGCGACGATTGACCTTTCCTGGCTCTACAACGCCATCATGATCCCGATTGCGATGGCGGCCTTTTTCATCGTGTGCCTCGCCTCGAACGCCATCAACGTGCTCATCCTGCTCAGTCCGTTCACGACGGTGGACGCCGCGCTCAAGGCGTTTCGCCTCGCCATCCTCGGCACGGTGGCCGGCAGCGCGTGGGTCAATCCGTGGATCGGCGCGGCGTGGGCGCTGATTGTCATTGGTTTCGCGTGGCTTATCTCGGGTTGGTCGTTCCGGCTCTCGCACTTCGGCCTGGTGTTCGTCTGGGATTTCTGCACGTTGCGCCGCAACCGTTTCACGCCGGACCCGTTCGCGAACAAAATGTTCCTCGGGCACAAGATCAACAAAGTTCCCGCGCGCACCTACGGCCGGCTCGGCCGCGACGCCCAGAATAAACTGACGTTCCACTATCGTCCCTGGCTCGTGATGCCGGGCCGCGTGCTCGAAGTGCCGGAGGGCAAACACGAAGCGGGCCGCGGCCTGTTCTATTCCGAAATCCTGCGCATCGAAGGTGACGAGGCGAAAACCGTTTTCCTCCTGCCGCCGCGCTATCGCGGGCACGAGGAGCAACTGGCGAAAATCTACGGCTTCGCCGGCGTGCGGGAAGTCGGCCTGCGCGCGGCGTGGAAGTGGTTCACGGAATTATTCACGGGCAAGGCGCAGCCGGTGGCGGCGTGAGCGCAAGTTGGCTGCACCGTCAATGCGAAGAATCTATCGCCCCACGGCTTTCGCTGGCTTCTACTTCGGCGCTCTGCTGATCTTGTCGATTGCCTGGGGTGTGGTGTTCAGCCAAGTTCCGCAGAATGTGAGGCCGTGGGGAACCCTGTTCCTGATCACGTTTGGTATCCTCGGCGTGCCGGGCCTCTGGGCGAATGTGACGATTGATGAAGAAGGAATCCGCCAGCAATTCTACCGCAGGCATTTTGCCCGCTGGGAAGAGATTATTTCTTGGCAGCGACGTGGGTCTCCGAACAGCGATTGCCCGGACACCATCCTACTCGCAACGCGTGTGGGGTCTTTCGAACTGAACGGCAACTGCGTTTATGGACAACGGCTGACCGAGGTCGAGTCGGAATTGAAACGCAGAGGCAAGCCCGCCTTCATGCAAAACTAGCTGGCATCGCTCCTTCGATTTGGCCGGCCTGCCGTTTTTGGCCGTGGGAATTCATGCACTGATGCTGCGCGTGGCCACAAACACCGGAGGCCCCAACCCCACGCAAAGCGTTTCCCGCTCCGGCTGCGCGCTGAGTTTGCGCGCGATGGTTCGAGCTTCCAGGGAACGACCAGATTCAGGCCGGACAGTTCCATCGTATCCGGCAGCGGAATTGGCCATAGCGCGGAGAGCCTAGATTGCGATTTAATCCGGGTGCATGAATGTTCTCACTCGTCTTTCACTGCGAGCCCCACTCAAAACGCCCGCTTGCTCAGCGACCTCGCCTCGACAGCGGCTTGAATGGATTGAGCGGTTTCGTCGCAGCGGCCAATCGCAACGTGACTTCGCGCAAGCCCAGGGTCTGAAGCTCAGCCCATTTCGCTACTGGCGCTACGATCAAGCGCTTGAGGTCCCAAACTCTGGCGGCGCGCCGCGACTGCAAGAAGCCTCTCCTGCGCCCCGGTCCAGTCAGCCTGGCTGGAGCGCCGAAATTTCCCTGCCCGCCGGTCCGACCGTACGGTGGAACGAACGGTTGGCTCGCGAACTTATCGGGCCGCTGCGGCAAGCCGGCCACCCCAGCCATGTTGGATGGCCCGCCCGCCATCTGAATCTTCGGCGCCCTGCATCCCGTTGTCTTGCGGGCTTCCTTTAAGGGTCTTTGCAAATGGGTGCAACAGCGCTTGGCCGCAGCTCCTTTATCCGGGCACCGATACGTTTTCACCAACCGCAAACGGACTCGGCTCAAGATTTTGGGATGGGATGGCTCCGGCCGGTGGTGTTGCGCAAAACGTTTGGAACGTTCCCGTTTCGGCGGGCCTCAAGGCGCAGGCTCGCACCGGTTGCTGCGGGCCGAAGCGTTGTGCGCGCGGCTCAATGGCCTGGAGGTTCAGGAGCGCCGCGGCTGGTCCCGGCGATGAAAAAAAGGAGAAAAAAGTGCCTTAGTGTATTGACAGTTATGTAATGGTGTATCTGGTCATGTCTAAGGACACAAGCAACCCTCTCTCCACCCGACCTGGCTCAGCGAGTCGTTCGGCTGGAAGCGTTGCTCGCCCAATCCCAAGCCCAAGTCCAGACCCTTACCGCCGAAAACCAGCTCCTGCGCCAGAAAATCGAGGCCCTCATCCGCCGCTACTTTGGTCATGCCAAGAACGAAGGTTTGGATCCGGCTCAGCTGGAGTGGCTCCTCTTGGGACTGACCCCAAAGGTGGCGACTCCGGAGCCGGCAGCCAAGACCTCCACCCCCGCGCCGCGAACCAACGCGCCGCGACCCGCACCCCGCCGCGGTATCCCCGAGGACCTGCCCACGGTTCGGGAAGTGCTCCTGCCCGAGGAGGTCAAAGCCAACCCGGAGGCTTTCCGCCAAATCGATGCGCGGGTGACCAAGGAGCTGGATTGGGAAGCCGCCAAGTTCTACTGGCGTCATATCGTTCGGCCCAAGTTCGGCGTGTGGGGCGGGACGTGGGCCAAGTCGTTTAGTTGCTTGGCCGCTGTGCGCCCGTCAGCCAAACGGTTGAAACCGTTCTTCGCTTACCGCCTTCGCAACACCTGGCTGAAACCAGGTGTTAATGCGAGCTTTCGGATCTCGGTCGGCAAGAGGCCGAACTGCCCGCCGCCCGCCAACGAAGCCAAACGCGCGTTGACTCGCCAGCCAGCCTGAAATACAACCGCACCATGCGAACCTTGACACACCGCAAGTTGCTCCCGAACCTCTGTTGAACATTCGTTGCTTATGCGACCAACATCAAGCCCGACCTGGTTATCGTTGACCCATGGCCCGAACCTCTGTTGAACATTCGTTGCTTATGCGACCTCCAATTAACATCACGCTTCCAAGGAATTGCGTCCCAGCATTCCCGAATAAATGCATCGTGTGCCACTGTATTCCACACTCGACCTTGAAGATAGCGCACAACGCCCAGAACCCGCTCCTTGCGTTCTTTCTCCCGTTCCTTTTGATGTTTGGATGGTCGCGGGTTGAGGTCCCGGTTTGCAGGACTTGCAAGCTTCGGTTCAGACTCCAGCGCTGGGGGCGGGAAGTTGTCGTTTGCGCACTGATTCTGGCCTCTGTTTGGCTCATCTGGCCCTGCTTCAAAGGCTGGCATGCGGGCACGAGAAGAATTGTTGGCGGTGTTCTTGTGTTACTCCTCATCTCTCCCTATGTCGTTGTGGAGGTTTTCTGGCCTCGATTCTTTAACACATACGCCCGAAAGGACTCGGTGGATTATGCGTTCGCCTCCCCAGGCTATGCGGCAGAGTTCCACGAACTCAACCTCCCCAATGTTTTGAACTCGGAAGTTTCAGAATAATTGCGCCCTGACCCAAACGGACGCAAAACGGTTCAGCAACTACGCTCCAGCGTCGCGTCATTCTGCGGCTGTGTTCTATGCGGAGGCGCATTGAACCGTGGTCTTCACTTGCCACGATGCCCTCCAGCGGCGGTCCTTGAGCTTGACCCCAGCCCGGTTTGTTGTCTGAATTCGCCCGCCCGGAATCCGAAATCCATACCTATGAAATGCGCCCACGTCCTCTTTGCCGCCGGTCTGTTCGCAGCGGCCCTGACGCAATCCCTGCCCGCCGCCGAAGGCACTTTGCCGCTCGGCAAGAACGGCCAGCCGCTCAACCTCGATTTCGAGACCGGCTCGCTTGCGGATTGGACCGCCGAGGGCGCGGCGTTCGAGAAGCAACCCGTCCGCGGTGACACCGTGTCCCCGCGCCGCCCCGACATGAAGAGCGGTCACGCGGGCACTTTCTGGATCGGCACTTACGAGATCACGGGTGACGCGCCGCAAGGCACGCTCACGTCCGCGCCGTTCAAGGTCACGCAGCCGTGGGCCAGTTTTCTCGTCGCCGGCGGCTCGCAGCCGAACACCCGCGTCGAACTCGTCCGCGCCGACACGCAGCAGGCGTTCTTCAAGATGTCCGGCGTGAATGACGAAACGCTACGCCCGGTCGTCGTGGATTTGAGCGAGCAAGTCGGGAAGGAAATTTTCATCCGCGTCGTGGATCTGGAAAGCGGCGGCTGGGGGCACATCAACTTCGACGATTTCAAATTCCACGCCGCGCGACCCAAGTTCGCCAATGAGTTCACCCTCGCCGACGCGAAGAAGAACGAACCGCCGCCCGCCGACGTGGTCCTGTTCGCCGGCTTGAGTCCGCAGGAAGCTTGCGACAAAGCCACGCTGCCGCCGGGATTCAAAATGAAACTCTTCGCCGGCGAACCGGACATTCAACAGCCGATCGCCTTCGCGCTCGATCATCGCGGGCGCGTCTGGGTGGCCGAGGGCTTCACGTATCCGCGGCGGCACGGAAATCCGCCGAAGGTCGAGCGCGCGGCGGGCGAGGATCCCACCAAGCCCACGGCGGAACAACTCAAGGACATCTTCGGCGGCAATGATCGCATCCTGGTTTTCGAGGACACCGACGGCGATGGCAATTTCGACAAGCGCACCATCTTCCTGGAAAAGCTCAACCTCGTGAGCGGGCTCGAAGTCGGCTTCGGCGGCGTGTGGATCGGGGCCGCGCCGTATCTCATGTTCGTGCCGGTCGCGGATGGCGACGCGCCGAAGCCCGCCGGCGATCCGCAGATTTTTCTCGATGGCTGGAATTACACGGCGGACACGCACGAGACGTTGAACACGTTCACCTGGGGGCCGGACGGCTGGCTTTACGGCTGCCACGGCGTGTTTTGTCCGTCGCACATCGGCAAGCCCGGCACACCCGCGGGCGAACGCCAGTGGACCGACGCCGGCGTGTGGCGCTTTCATCCGACGCGCCGCACGTTTGAGATTTTCACCGAAGGCGGCAGCAATCCGTGGGGCATTGACTTCGACGAATACGGCCAGTGCTGGGCGGAGATGTGCGTGATCCCGCACCTCTGGCACATGATTCAGGGCGCGCGCATCCAGCGGCAGGGCGGCGAGCATTTCGCGATTCACGCCGACGAACTCGCGCGCTACGGCAAGCCCAGCGGCAAACCCGTGCATCCGCACATTTACGCCGACATCCAGCAGCACGGCGATCACGTCCACTGGGCCGGCAATCTCGGCCCGCACGCCGGCAACGCCCGCAGCGACGCGGCGGGCGGCGGTCACGCGCACGCGGGCATGATGTGCTACCTCGGCGCGAGCTGGCCGGCGGAGTATCGCGGCAGCCTGATCATGGGCAACATCCACGGCCAGCGGTTCAACCGCGATATCCCGGAGCGCCAAGGCAGCGGCTTCGTCGGTCGCCACGCGCCGGACTTTCTGAACTTCAACGACACCTGGTCGCAAACGCTCAACCAGCTCTACGATCAAGACGGCTCGGTCTATGTCATTGACTGGTACGACAAGAATCAGTGCCACCACAACCGCGAAGACGGCCACGACCGCAGCAACGGGCGCATCTACAAAATCGTCTATAACAACCAGCCGATGACGCATGTGGACGTGGCGAAGTTGAGCGAAGCCGAACTGGTGAAACTCGTGCCGTCGAAGAACGAATTCCTCAGCCGCCACGCCCGCCGGGTGTTGCAGGAGCGGGCGGAGCGCGGCCTTCAGGCCGCTTCAACTTCCGAACTCCGCAAGTTGGTCCGCGAAGCCAGCGATACTCCCGCCCGACTCCGCGCCTTGTGGGCGCTTCACGTTACCGGCGGGCTAGACGCCCGCACCACCATCGAGAATCTGAAAACCCCTGACGAGTGGGTGCGAGCCTGGACCATCCAGCTCGCCTCCGAGAGCGAGGCAAACCTGCGCCGGCTCATGCAGGAGGCCAGCGACGCCGGTCTGCGCGCCGATCCTGATGGCAACCAACTCGCCGAGTCTGATCCCTCGCCGGTCGTTCGCCTGTTTATTGCCGCCGCGGCCCAACGCTCACCGAACGAGGATTTCCGCGCCGGCCTCGTCCGCCGCCTGCTCGGCCACAGCGAAGACGCCGCCGATCACAACCTGCCGCTCATGATCTGGTTCGCGATGGAGCCGCTGGTGGTTGCTCACCCCGGGGAGTCGCTCGCCGCTGCGCTCAATACCAAGTTGCCGCAAATTCTCAACTTCACCGCCCGCCGCATCGCCGCGCTCGGCACGACCGAAGCCCGCGACGGCCTCATCGCGAAGCTCGCCACGATTGACGATGCCAGGAAGCAACTCGACGTGCTCGCCGGTTTCAGCGCCGCGCTCCGCGGTCAGCGGAACGTGGCGATGCCCAAAGGTTGGGACGCGCTCGAAACCAAGCTTGCCGCCAGTCCGAACGCCGATGTGCGCGCCGCCGCCGAATCGCTCGCGCTCACGTTCGGCAGCCAGCGGGCGCTCACGTCCTTGCGCGCCACGCTCGCGGACGCCGCCGCGCCGGCGCCGTCACGTGAGGCCGCACTCGCCGCCTTGCGCGAGGCGAAAGATCCCGAGTTGCCGAATCTCGTCTTCCGTCTGCTCGACGACTCCACCATGCGCGGCGCGGCGTTGCGGGCCATCGCCGCGTTCAATGACCCGCGCACACCGGATGCGATTCTGAAAATCTACGCCACGCTCGATGCCGGCCAGAAGCGCGACGCGCTCAGCACGCTCGCCTCGCGCGCCAGTTTCGCGAAGTCGCTGCTCGGCGCGGTGCAATCCGGCGCGGTGCCGAAGAGCGACCTGACCGCCGAAGTCGTGCGGCAGTTGCGTAACCTCAAGGATCCCGAGGTGGTGGAATTGGTCCGCAAAGTTTATGGCGCGGTGCGCGAGGCGACGGCGGAGAAGAAGCAGTTGATCGAGAAATTCAAGCGCACCTATTGGGCCGGCGGTTCGACCCCGGGCGAAGCGTCGCGCGGGCGCGTCGTCTTCAACAAGGTTTGCGTGCAGTGCCACACGTTGTTCGACACCGGCGGCAAAGTTGGCCCCGAGCTTACCGGCGCCAACCGGGGCGACCTTGATTATCTCCTCGAAAACATGGTTGACCCGAACGCTGTCATTCCGAACGAATACCGCGCGTCGAATCTTGAACTCAAAGATGGCCGCAGCCTCACCGGAATCATCAAGCAGCAGGACGACAAGACGCTGACCGTGGCGACCGCGAACGAGATGCTCACCCTTGCGCGCGGCGACGTGGACTCCATCGCGCTGAGCCAGCTTTCGATGATGCCTGAAGGCTTGCTCGAACCGCTCGCGGAACAGGAACTGCGCGACTTGATTTACTACCTCGGCCGGCCTGGTCAGGCGGCGTTGCCCGCAGGCGCCGTGGATCCGGCGGCGTTTTTCAACGGCAAAGACCTCACTGGCTGGGACGGCGACAAGCAGCTTTGGCACGTCGAGAACGGCGAGATCGTTGGGAAGACTATGACCGGCTTGAAGCACAACGAGTTTCTGAAAAGCCAGTTGGTGCTGACCGACTTTCGCCTCATCTTCCAAATCAAGCTCGTGCCCAACTCGGCGAACAGCGGCGTCCAGTTCCGCAGCGAGCCCTTCGGCGAATACGAAATGAAAGGCTGCCAGGCCGACATCGGCGAAGGCTGGTGGGGCAAACTCTACGAGGAAAATGGCCGCGCCCTC